>NZ_JBLWVF010000010.1:0-43506 GCF_048268605.1 Primorskyibacter flagellatus | reverse complement strand
CGGGCCCAAATGGCCCAGCACAGTTCGGAAGACGCCTCTCCTCCTCCCTGGCGTCAACCGTAACGAGAGCGGCGGCACTCCTCTCCTCCTCCCTGGGGTGTCGCTGCTCTACCTTCCCCCTCCTGACGACACATCAAATTGCCACCCCCCGGCTTTCCCTTGCCGCGGCCATTCGCTAGACGGTATGGCAACAGCCGACATGCGGGCCCACCGGGGCGCGCCAGCAGATGGGAAGACTGACATGGCGATGGAAAAGACCTTCGACGCGAGCGAGGCGGAACCGCGTCTCTACGAGGCATGGGAAGATGCGGGCGCGTTCCGCGCAGGCGCGAATGCCAGCCGCGAAGAGACATTCTGCATCATGATCCCGCCACCCAACGTGACCGGGTCACTGCATATGGGCCATGCCTTCAACAACACGTTGCAGGATATCCTTGTCCGCTGGCACCGGATGCGCGGCTTTAACACCCTCTGGCAGCCCGGTCAGGACCACGCCGGCATCGCCACGCAGATGGTGGTTGAACGCGAACTGGCCAAGAACCAGCAACCTACCCGCCGCGAAATGGGCCGCGAGGCATTTCTGGAAAAGGTCTGGGACTGGAAGCAGGAGTCCGGCGGCACGATCATCAACCAGCTCAAGCGGCTTGGCGCGTCCTGTGACTGGGACCGCAACGCCTTTACCATGTCCGGTGCCCCGGGCGCCCCCGAGGGCCAGGGCGGCAATTTCCACGATGCCGTCATCAAGGTTTTTGTGGACATGTATAACAAGGGGTTGATCTATCGCGGCAAGCGACTGGTCAACTGGGATCCGCATTTCGAGACCGCGATTTCCGACCTGGAGGTCGAGAATATCGACACACCGGGCCATATGTGGCACTTCAAATACCCGTTGGCGGGCGGGGCCACCTATATCTACATCGAAAAGGACGAGGACGGGAACGTCATCCTTGAAGAGGAACGCAACTATATCGCCATCGCCACGACACGCCCCGAAACCATGCTGGGCGACGGTGCGGTGGCCGTTCACCCCTCGGACGAGCGGTATAAGCCGATCATCGGCAAGCTGTGCGAAATCCCCGTGGGTCCGAAAGAACACCGCCGTCTGATCCCGATCATCACCGATGACTATCCCGACCCGCTGTTCGGTTCGGGCGCGGTCAAGATCACCGGCGCGCATGATTTCAACGACTACGCTGTCGCGGTGCGCAACAATATCCCGCTATACCCGCTGATGGACACCAAGGGCGCAATGCGCGCCGACGGGATGGCCTATGCCGAGGCGGCCGAGCTTGCGACGCAAATCGCCAGCGGCGATACCCCTGCCCCTACCGATACCACGCCGATCAACCTTGTCCCGGACGAGTATCGCGGGCTGGACCGGTTCGAGGCGCGCGACAAGGTGGTTGCCGCGATCAATGCCGAAGGTCTGGCGGTCATGTGTCCCAACCCCGACTACGTTCCCGATGCGCAGGCGGAGGACGGCCAGGAGGTCCCGGATCAAGTCCGGGACGCGACGATCCCCTTCGTCGAGAACAAGCCCATCATGCAGCCGTTCGGTGACCGGTCCAAGGTCGTGATAGAGCCGATGCTGACCGATCAGTGGTTTGTCGACACCGCCAAGATCGTCGATCCCGCGCTGGACGCCGTCCGCAAGGGCAAAGCGGGTGGCGGCACCGACATCCTGCCCGAATCCGACCGCAAGGTGTATTTCAACTGGCTGGAGAATATCGAGCCGTGGTGCATTTCCCGCCAGCTTTGGTGGGGTCACCAGATCCCGGTCTGGTACGGGCTTGACCTTGAGGCCGAAGGTTTCCGCGATGACGAAGGCGACGGCGCGCTGGACCTGGTTGAAATGGGCCGCCTGCTGCTTCAGCAACATCTCACACCGGGCAGCGAGCGTCTGCATTCCGCGCATGATTTCAATGCGGTCAAGGCGCAGTTCCTCGACGTGCTGGCGGGTCTTCCGCAACCGCTGAACCACGCGACCGTTATCGAGGTCGCCGACCGCGCCACAGCGGTGCATGAGCTGGCCACCAGCCTTGCCGAATACGAATCGACGCAAGATCCAACCCGGCTGATCTACCCGGTCTGGCGCGACCCCGATGTGCTGGACACCTGGTTTTCCTCCGGTCTCTGGCCGCTCGGCACGCTGGGTTGGCCCGAAGAGACGCCGGAGTTGCAGAAATACTTCCCCACATCCGTGCTGATCACCGGATTTGACATCATCTTCTTCTGGGTCGCCCGGATGATGATGATGCAATACGCGGTTGTTGGCGAAAAACCCTTCGATACGGTCTATGTCCACGCGCTTGTCCGCGACGAGAAGGGCAAGAAGATGTCGAAGTCGCTGGGCAACGTCCTCGACCCGCTGGACCTGATCGACGAATACGGCGCCGATGCGGTACGCTTCACCCTCACGGCGATGGCCGCGATGGGCCGCGATCTGAAGCTCTCGACCCAGCGGATCGCCGGCTACCGGAACTTCACCACCAAGCTGTGGAACGCCTGCCGCTTCGCCGAAATGAACCATGTCTACGATATGTACAATTCGGACGTACAAAAGGGGCAAAAGCCCTCAAACTCCCACACGGTCAACCGCTGGATTGTCGGCGAAACCGCCAAGGTGCGCGAAGCCGTGGATGAGGCTTTGGGCAACTACCGGTTCAACGACGCCGCCAACGCGCTCTATGTGTTTGTCTGGGGCAAGGTCTGCGACTGGTATGTGGAGTTTTCCAAACCGCTCTTCGACTCGGAAGATGCTGAAATCGTTTCAGAAACCCGCGCCACGATGGCCTGGGTACTGGATCAGTGTCTGGTCATGCTGCACCCGATCATGCCCTATATCACCGAAGAGCTTTGGGCCACGCTGACCCCGCGCAGCGGCATGCTTGTCCACGCAGACTGGCCGGAATGGCAAGCCTCTGAACTGGTTGATCAAAACGCTGACCGAGAGATGAACTGGGTGATCTCGCTCATCGAAGGCATCCGCTCTGCCCGCGCGCAGATGAACGTCCCCGCAGGCCTGCATGTCACGCTCCTGGCAAGCCATCTCGACGCCGCCGGACAAGCCGCGTGGAACAATAACGAGGCCCTGATAAAGCGTCTGGCGCGCGTCGAAAGCCTGACGAAAGTCAGCGCCTTTCCAAAGGGTTGCGCCGTGGTCCCAGCCGAAGGTGCCGTCTTCGGGATCCCCCTTGCCGACATCATCGACGTCGATGCCGAAAAGGCCCGGCTGGAAAAAACCCTGGGCAAACTTGCCAAGGAAATCGGTGGCATGAAGGGGCGGCTGAACAACCCGAAATTCCTCGCCAGCGCCCCCGATGAGGTGGTCGAGGAAACCCGAGGCAACGTCGCGCAGCGCGAAGAGGAGGAGGCCACACTCAAATCCGCGCTCGCCCGCCTCAACGAACTCTGACAGCGCCTAAGGCATTGAAATAAAACGGGGGCGGCGGATGATCGCCCCCTCACTTCTTCTTGGCAAAAATACTCAAAATCCGACATTGCTGCATAGTGCAGAAGCCGATGAATGCGCGCTCACCCCCGCCAGAATCGCGCCGTGAACAGAACAAACACCACCAAAAGCTCCAACCGCCCCGCCAGCATGGCGAGGATCAGCACCCATTTGGCGACATCGTTCAGCGTCGCGAAATTACCTGCCGGACCAATGATGTCCCCCAGACCCGGACCGATATTCGCCAACGCCGTGGCCGCTCCCGACACCGACGTCACGAAATCCAACCCGGTCATCCCCAGCGCAACAGAGGTCAGTCCCAACGACACGACAAAGATCACAAAAAACGACATCACCGAGTTGAGCACATCCTCGCCCACCGTTCGCCCGTCATAGCGCGGCAGAACGATCGCGTGGGGCGACCGGATTTTGCGCATCTGTGTGCGGATCGAGGCAATCAGGATCTGGTAGCGGAAAATCTTTACCGAACAGGCGGTTGAACCGGCACACCCGCCGATCAGGCCGATGAAGAAAAACATCGCAATCAGGAACGGCCCCCAGGTCATGTAGTCGACGCTGGAATAGCCGGTGCCCGAGATGATCGAGGTGATATTGAACAATGCTTCGCGGAAGGCCTGTTCCCAGTGATGCGGAAAAATCGACATCAGTACGCCGCTCGCGACCAGCACCAGCGCAAGGATCACGAAGAAGAAGCCACGCGCCTGCGCGTCTCTGTGCATCGCGCCGGTATGGCCATTCAGCATCTGCACGTAGCGCACGAACGGGAGGGCGGCCATCACCATGAAGATCGACGCCACATATTCCATGGGGCCGGTAAATACCCCGAAAGATGCGTCATAATTGGCGAAGCCACCGGTGGATACGGTGGTCAGCGCGTGCACAGAGGCATCAAATGCGTTCATTCCCAGCACAAGGTAGCACAGCGCACAAAGCAGCGTCAGCGAGACATAGACCACCGAAATTTGTGATGCGATCTCGGTCGCGCGCGGAAGAATTTTTCCCATTGTTTCAAACGCTTCCGAACGGAAGATCTGCATACCGCCGACCTTGAGCTCTGGCAGGAAAACCATCGCCACAACGATGATCCCGATCCCGCCCAGCCATTGCAGCAAGCCGCGCCACAACAACAAGCCTTTGGGCAGTGTATCCAGCCCGGTGAACACCGTGGATCCGGTGGTGGTCAGTCCGGACATCGCCTCGAACAGGGCATCGACGAAACGCGCCTCCGTCTCGCCCAGCACAAAGGGAATGGCACCGAATAATGGCAGCGTCACCCAGACCCCGGTCGCCAGCAAGAATGTCTGCTGAATTGACAGCCCTTCGCGCACGCCGTTGGCACAGGCCAGCGCCGTCAGCCCGCCCACGAATACCGTCAGCATCGCGCTTTCCGCGAAAACTGGCCATTGGCCACGGCCCTCGGCCATGTCCACCAGCATCGGCAGCAGCATGGTCAGGCCGAGCGCCACCACAAGGAGGCCGATGACATAAAGGACCGGACGGACGTCAAACATGGACCGCAGCGTTGGCTGCGGCCCGCGGGGAAGTCAAGCACCGGCGTGCCGTTCAAGCGCCGATAAGGTCACGAAAAACATAGCGTGGGATATCGTCGCGCCGCAGCCCCATGCGCGACAGTTCTTCGTTTGACTTCGCATCAAGCCGCGCCAGTTCCGTCATGCGCGCGCGCCGTTCGATATAGCCGTTGAACCCCTGCCCTGCAGCGGCAAGAAAGAGGTCGAGGGCATTCCGCAGTTGCGGAGACATGAATTTGATACTGAGAGTTTGCGGTGTCGGCATTGGAAACCTCTTCGTTAGATTTGGTTTCCTCCCATGCTGATCAATATAGCATGAAATCGGTCTTGATCCCGCATCCCGGCAGGATCAGAGGCAATCTGTTGCTGCATTGCAGCATCAGATTGTCTTAACCGACGTGGAACAGTGTGTTGAACAATTTCGGATCCAGGCTGTCGGCCTTGAAGGTTTCGCCTTCTGTCAGGATCGAGACAGCATCGTGGCTGTGCAGGCTTTCCTGATGGCTGGCAATCACCCGATAGTCACCAATCCGCGCATCCGCCGTCAGCTGCTCTGCAAACAGCCGTGCCGCATCCTCGACAAAGATCGGATTGGCGGCGTTGAGTTCAGCGAATGCCTGTTCATCCTCACGTTTGACCATCACCTGCGTTTCGGTGGGCACGGCGCGGCGGCACATGTCGATCAAATCCTCGAACCACAGACAATCGCCTTTCCGCACATCAACCGAAATCCGCGCCACGGAGCGTTGCGAATGGGGTGTCGCAAGCTGTCCACGGGCGCGCCGGGCATGTTCGCTAAGCTCCAGCGAACAGGGACAGGTCGACGAATAGAGATAATCGAGATGCATGATCTTGTTGCGTACGCCGTCACGTTCAACCAGTTCCAGCGCCAGATCGTAATATTGATAGCCGGACAGTCCGGACCGAAGGCTTTCTATCTTCACGGGAAAGCTGAACCGCATCTGAATGCGCGCGTCAAAGCTCTCAAGGTCAGTCTTGTAATCGTCAAGCGCCGCTTCGATCACCTCGAAACTGAAGGTTTTTTCCGCGTGGCCATAGAAGGACCGCATGATGCGGCTCATATTGATACCCTTCTTGTCGGCCTCCAGACTGACGGTTCCAGTGACACTTGTTTCCAGCGTCAAATCGCCGTTGTCGCGCGTGTGGTAACGCAAAGGCAGGCGAAAATTGGAAATCCCGACATGCTGGATCGCACGTTTGGCACCACGAATCAGCGCCGCAGGGCCGTTTTGCAGATCCGGCAGGCTGGCTTTGTAGGCTTCATCGACGACAAAATCCTGAGGGTAGAGATTGGACATCTGCGGCTGGTCTGCCTCGCCAATCAGCCGGGCAACGGCCGGGTCCATCGAAGAAAGATCTTCCTTCGATGCATTGGCCGCCCAAAGGCGCAGTGCGGCCAGCGCGGCCTGTGCCTCTTCGCGGGTCAGATCAGTCGGGACGTCGGACAGGTGCACGTTCATGTCACCACCTTTCGGAGTGTTGCCCCATCTACTTAGGCGTTATGAGACCGGATTTCCAATTCCTTTAAGTAAACTTTTTTTAATCAGACTATGTCACACATTTCAAACCCGGTCTTTTCAGCGGGGACTGATACAGCGGTAATAGCCCCGCGCGGTGTCGGTCAGACTGCCTCCAACGCTTGCAACAGATCGTCAATCAAATCCTGCGGGTCTTCGATTCCCACGGAAAGACGAATCAATCCCCGGCTGATCCCCAGTTCGGCACGCTGTTCCTCGGTCAATCGTTGATGAGTCGTCGTCGCGGGATGGGTCACGATAGATTTTGCATCGCCAAGGTTGTTGGAGATTATGATGATCTCCAACGCATTGAGCAGCCGAAAGCTCTCCTCCTGCCCGCCCTTCAACTCGATGGCCAGCATGGTGCCGCCCGCACCCATCTGGCTTTGCACCAGATCGTATTGCGGATGCGAGGCATGTCCGGGATAGACCACGCCTGCCAGCTTTGGATGATTTTGAAGCGCCTCTGCAATGGCGCCAGCACTCTGCGTCTGCGCCCGCACCCGCAGGTCGATGGTTTCCAATCCCTTGAGCATGACCCAGGCGGTGAATGGCGACATCGAGCCGCCGGTGTGTTTCATGTAGGGTTCAACTGTCTTGCGGATGTATTCCTTGCTGCCGAGGATCACCCCGCCCAGCGTCCGGCCCTGCCCGTCAATATGCTTGGTCCCCGAATAGATCACCACGTCCGCACCCAGATCCAGTGCGCGCGAGTAGACCGGCGTGGCGAAGACGTTGTCGACCACCACAAGCGCGCCGACCGCATGGGCCAGTTCCGACACCGCCGCGATGTCGATGATTTCCAGCGTCGGGTTGGACATCGATTCGAAGAACACCGCCTTGGTGTCGGGACGGATCGCCGCGCGCCACTGGTCCAGATCAGTGCCATCCACCAATGTGGCCTCGACCCCGAAGCGGGTGAGGATGTCGTCCACGATATAAAGGCATGACCCGAACAGCGCGCGCGCCGACACAAGGTGATCGCCGGCTTGCAGCATGCTTGTCAGCGCACCATTGACGGCCGCCATGCCGCTGGCCGTGGCAAAGGCATCCTCGGCACCTTCCAGAAGCGCGATGCGTTCTTCGAACATCCGCACTGTGGGATTGCCATACCGCGCATAGATAAACTCGTCGTCACCTGCCTTGATGAACCGCGCTTCCGCATCCTCGGCGCTGTCATAGACAAACCCTTGCGTCAGAAAGATCGCTTCGCTGACCTCGTTATACTGGCTGCGACGGGTGCCGCCATGCACGAGGTTTGTGCGCGTTCTGCGTGATCGTGTCATTGTCCTGTCCTTTTGCGGCACCGCTGCGCCGCCCATGAAAAAACCCCAGACGCGGCCAAGCGAAAGGGGTCTCCTTCATCCTGACCTTTTAGCGGCATATTTTACGTGGCCCACAATCCGGTAACAAATCGCCACGCAGAGGCGTTTAAGTGCCGTTGCGCAACAGGTCAAGGCCGTCACGCAGGCTTAACGCAGGTTTCACGGATGTGTCGTATGTCGGGGTTAGCTGCTGCCCACAAGATGTAGTGGAGGCCTGAAATGACCCATTTGAGCGTTACTGCCCATGAAGACCGCCCGCTGATTCACAGCACGGCAAACTGCCCGCGCCCGGACCTTGCGCGCGCCCTTGAAGCCGACCTCGGCCCGGTGATCATTTCGATCCATGGCTACCGCTATGCGCCCGGTCATGCCCGGCATTGTCCACATGGATCGCTTCTGTCCCTGAAACCTCGCTCGCGCGGACCGCGCACCATCAGCTGGCCGCGCCACCTTGGCTTTGGCCGCAACGATCCGCAGGAAGGCCTGTCGGTTGGCTTCGGCTGGCAGGCCCGCAACGGGTTTCGTCAGGGCTATCACGACGCAGAGGTTGCGGGCCGCGCACTCGCCCGGTTGGTCGATGACATCGCCTCGCTTGATCCCGCACGGCCAATCCAGTTCTTCGCGCATTCGCTTGGGGCGCGTGTCGCATTGCGCGCGCTGCGGCATGTCCGCCGGGGGCAGATCGGCCGTATGATCCTGATGGCCGGGGCTGCCTACATTTCCGAGACGGAGAACCTGCCGGACACAAGCGAGATCGTCAACGTCACCACGCGCGAGAACGACTTGTTCGACCTGCTCTTTGAAACCGCGATCCGTCCGCACACCCCCGGCGATCGGGCCTTGGGACATGGGCTGAACGCCGCCAACATGCTGAACCTGCAACTGGACCAGCCCGCTACGCTGGACGCGCTGGAAAGTCTTGGCTATCGCATCGCGCCTCCGGTCCGACGCGTCTGTCATTGGTCACCCTACCTGCGCGGCGGGGTGTTTCCGCTGTACCGCGCATTGCTGCGCAGCCCCGAGGCGCTGCCGCTCGCGACATTGCGCGCATACCTTCCCCAGACCGCAGATCCGCATTGGTCACGGCTTTTTCAACCCTTCCCGATACGTCTGCCCTTGCCCTTCCCGCGACAAACCACATGATGCGTCCCCAAACGGAGGATGCAATGACCGCTTCAATCGACCTGTATTACTGGCCCACGCCGAACGGGTGGAAGGTTTCCATCGCGCTGGAAGAAATGGGGCTGCCGTATCAGACCCACCTGATCAATATCGGCAAGGGCGACCAGTTTGACCCGGATTTCCTGAAAATCGCGCCCAACAATCGCATGCCCGCGATCACGGATCCCGACGGGCCGGATGGGGCGCCGATCTCGATCTTCGAATCCGGTGCCATCCTGCAATACCTGGCCCGCAAGACCGGCACGTTCTGCGGCGCAGATGAACGCGCCCGTGTTGCCGTCGATCAGTGGTTGATGTGGCAGATGGGCGGTCTGGGTCCGATGGCGGGTCAGGCGCATCATTTCCTGAAATACGCCCCCAGCATGGAGCCGCCACAAGAGCTTCCCTACGCGCAGGACCGCTATCGCAACGAAACCAGGCGGCTTTACCAAGTGCTGAACAAGCAACTGTCCGAAAATGAATTTGTGGCAGGGTCCGATTACAGCATCGCGGATATGGCGATCTGGCCTTGGGCGTCGCTGTGGGAGGGTCAGCAACAGACGCTGGACGACAAACCCCACCTCGCCCGCTGGTTGGAAACGGTGGGCAGTCGGCCTGCTGTGCAACAGGGACAAGGGTTGCATGCAGACCTGCGCGATGCCAAGCAGGACGACGACGAAAAGCGCGAGTCTCAGAAGGTTCTTTTCGGCCAGAAGTGACGGGTTTGTTTTGGACAGGCAATCCCTGGCGCGCGGCCCGATGCGCCGTGCGCTTTGCCTGTCGCTTCGGATAACGCGCCCGCACCGGAAAGTTCCATCGCGATCAGGCGGGCGGTTAGGTCCGAAGATCCGTCCATGCTGTCCCGATTTCTGGCGCGTCCGGGTGACGAACCCTTCGCCTGTTTCTGACGCGCGACCGGGCGTGTCCTCGGCAATATTCTAGGGTGCCAGAAACCTGACACCGGGCATGCGCGCTATTTGAATGGCGTCATGCTCGTAAATCTCGGTCAGTTTCTCAACCAGCGCATCGGTCCATCCCGGCAGGTCAAGCTCTTCTTCAAGCGCCCCTTCGATGGCAAATTCTTCAAGAAAAGCCACCATCACCAAGCGCTTCTCCTCTTCGCCGATATCCGGATGATCCGCCAGATAATTGCGAAATCTTTTCATGCCCTTCTGGCTCATTATTTCGGCCAACAGGGTGAACCCGCCAGTAATCTTTTCGTTGGGTTGGAAACCGGCCATTGCGCGGATGATTTCGGCCCAGATCAATGGGCTGTCTTCGTTGCACCAAACCGTAATGGGCATGTCTGGCAAGGTATTTCGGATACGTTCGATCAGATCGGACCACCGGAAATGCTGTGCATCGAACCCGCCGGTCAGTTCGACCAGCGCCTCGAACGGCGATGCGTGGAACAGAGCGGGCAGAAAGCTTGCCGGGTTACGCATCGCCAGAAACAACTCCACCTGATCGCCGTAAAACAGACGCGTCATCGTTTCCAGCCGGCGTTCCGCCTTGCGATAGAACCGTCCGCCGGAAAGCGCCAGCTTGGGCACGCAAAACAGGTTTTCGTGGCTCAGCAGAACCCGTTCAACGCTGTCAGGCTCTTCGTCGATCAGCAGGTCGAACATCACATCGCGGGCGTCTTCGGCGGCATCGGCATCTTCGAGTTTGTTGAGAACCGTCGGCAAGAGATGCCGATAGCGGCTCGGTGACGGGATCACCACACCGCGCGGCAGAAATCTATCGACATTCGTCAGCAGGCATTTGACCAGCCTGCCTTCATCGGTGCAATGCGCACCGGGATGGAGGATTACTCGCATTTTGCCTGTCGGTCTTTCGATTGCCTGCGCGCTGCACTATAAGCTGTTTGCCGGACGTTGAAACCGCTTATCGAGACTCCCTCCGATGACCTTCGCCAATTCCGCTGACAGAGCTTCGGCCCGCCCCGTGCGCAGCCGCTTTTTCAATCCGTGGTCGTTTGGCGCGGTCCTGATCGCGGCGATCGTGCTGACCCCGATTCTGGCCGTGTTGTGGATCGCGGCCTTCCCGACCGATAACATCTGGCCACACCTGCTGTCGACCACCCTGCCCCGCTATGTCTCCAACACCTTGGTGTTGATGCTGTCCGTCGGGCTTCTGACTGCAATGGTCGGCACCGGGGCGGCGTGGCTGGTCGCGCGCTATGATTTTGTCGGGCGGCGCTGGCTGGAATGGTTGCTGCTGTTGCCATTGGCGATCCCCGCTTATGTCGGTGCCTATGCCTTGGTCGACTTTCTGGAATATGCGGGACCGGTGCAAACCGCGCTGCGCGAGTTGATGGGTTGGCAAACCACGCGAGATTACTGGTTCCCGCAGATACGCAGCACGGGTGCCGCGATCATCGTTCTGGCGGCGGCGCTATATCCTTATGTCTACCTGCTGACGCGGGCCGCCTTTCGCGAACAGTCCGGCAGCGCCGAAGAGGTCGCACAGTCTTTGGGCGCAGGTGCTTTGAAACGCTTCTGGCGCGTGGGACTGCCAATGGCGCGTCCGGCCATCGCTGCCGGCGTGGCCATCGTGATGATGGAAACCGTCAACGATTTCGGCACGGTCGATTACTTTGCCGTGCAAACCCTGACCACGGGCATTTTCAGCGTCTGGCTGGAAAGCAACAATGCCGGCGGTGCGGCCCAGATCGCCAGCGTGGTTCTGGCGCTTGTGATTATCCTCGTGACGCTGGAAAAGGTGTCGCGGCGCAAGCTGCGGTTTTTTAACTTGTCGACCCGCTTTCGGCCCGTCGCGCGGGCTCAACTGACTGGCATTCACGGGTTTCTGGCGCTTGCAGCCTGCCTCGTTCCGTTTCTGATGGGGTTTGTCCTGCCAACTGCGGTCATCCTGTCACATGCTCTGGCCAATGCGGAAGAATGGCGAAATCCGGCGCTGATCCGCGCCACGCTCAACACGCTCACCGTGGGAGGGCTTGCGGCATTCTTCACGGTGCTGGCGGGGTTGTTTCTGGTCTACAGTGTGCGCCTGTCCGGACGATCCTTGCCACGGCTGCTGCTGCCCGTCACGACCATCGGCTATGCCGCCCCCGGTGCCGTGCTGGGCGTCGGCATCCTGATCCCACTGGCGCTGGCAGACCATGCGCTGGCCGATACGGTCGAGACACTGACGGGTCGCGACATCGGCTTGGTGATGACCGGATCTGCCTTCGCACTGATTCTCGCCTATTGCGTTCGGTTTTTCGCCATCGCCCAAGGCGCGGCAGATGCGGCGATGGGCAGGGTCTCGCCCAACCTGGCCCTGGCGGCGCGGTCACTGGGACGCAATAACGCGCAGGTTCTGGGGGCCGTCTATGTTCCGCTGATTCGCGCTTCCGTCGCGTCTGCCCTGCTGCTGGTCTTCGTCGATTGCGTCAAGGAACTGCCGGCGACATTGCTGCTGCGCCCCTTCAACTATGACACTCTGGCAACCCGCGTCCACGAGCAGGCAAGCCTTGAAAACCTGGGCGATGCGAGCCCCGCCGCCCTGCTGGTGATCCTGGTCGGCCTCTGCGCTGTGGGGTTGCTGGCACGGGCCAACAAATGACGCGTAAAAGTACTTGCAGCCCCGCCAAACCCGCATTATTGGTCCCGTCAGTGCCCCTATAGCTCAGCTGGTAGAGCAACTGATTTGTAATCAGTAGGTCCGCGGTTCGAGTCCGTGTGGGGGCACCATACATATATATTAAGTATATGAATTTTAGAGGTATTTCGTAACCTCTCACGAAAATATCCCCCCAAATATCCACCCTTCGGTTTTTGGCATACTAGCCTTGGTGTCTGATGTCATTCGCCTTAGCTAAGCAGCGTTTCCAGCATAAAGGCGGAGAACTGAGCTACTCCCGAAAATCGGACAGTGTCCCAACTCGACGCGCTCTGGGATGAACCCTTCCCCGCTGAGCAGGCACGCATCCTAGCGCTGCTGGTCGAGCGGATCGGCATCGGCACCGATGGCCTGAATGTCCGTCTCCGGATGGACGGCCTGACCGCACTGACGCAGGAAATGATGGCCGATGTTGGAGCGGGAGCATGACCGCGCGAAACCAGTCCCAAAAACGGTGACAGTGCACATCTCGTTCTGCCTCGTGAAGCGCGGCGGCCGAAAGGAGATGCAGATGCCGAATGGGACATCTAGCCAACGCAAGTCCGACAATACGCTGATCAAGGCGCTGGCGCGAGCGTTCCGCTGGAAGAGGTTGCTGGAGTCGGGCGAGTTCACAACCATCGCTGAACTGGCCGAGCGCGAGGGGATCGCGCTATCCTACATGACCCGTATTCTGCGCCTGACCCTGCTGGCTCCGGACGTCGTCGAGGCGATTCTGGATGGGACGCAGGTGCCCGAATTGGCGTTGATTCGGCTGCTTGAGCCATTTCCGGTGGACTGGCAAAAACAGTCGGAACACTTTAGTAGCAGCCCAAACTGACGGCCACGGTTGAGTTCGTGCCGCGCTGCGTTATTCCAAGCGCAAGTGCAGCTGCATTTCAGCACAACTCCAAGACAATCCGCCCGTTCACCGTCATCCGCAAGGCAGCTGCCAAGACAGCCCGACCTTCGAACCTATCGGTGGCGCAACGGACTCTTGGCTCACCTCAGATGTTCATGCTTTATTCCGCGATTCTTGTTATTCCATCTAAATCGAAAGCTAGATATGGTAACTGCTTCGCGGCGGCGAATTTTCTCCAAGCGATTCCACTCGAGTTCTCTGAACCGTCGCGCTTCTTCCAATCTCGTCTCGATCGCTGGCATCCAGATCTCGGCGAGCTGCCTCAGATGCGGTGCAAGGTTTGTCTCGCGAAGATCCCTGATTCCGCGGTCGATCGTGCTCGGATCGTCCTCGTCGCACAGGCTCTCGAGTTGCCTACGACGCACCCTGTACTCTTCGCACTTGGTCCGGCTTTCCTGCGCCTTGCGTCCTTTCCGCGCACAAATGAAAAGCAAAAGGAGTGCGCCGGTGAGCCCGACAGCGAAGCCGGTCGTCTCCTCGGCTGCAAAAAGTGCCCAAGCAAATAAAGCCGCAGCTCCGAGAGCGAGTAGGATCGCATGTCCCCGATGGCGATCGGCAGACTCTTCAAATTCGCAATCGAGCTTAGCGTCTGTCGGCCTGATCGCGGCTCTATTCAGTCTGGTCCCGAACGCATCTTCGCCGTTTCTATAAATGCTTGCTATAGCTATGCCCTCAATTTACCCAGCATGATTGAACTCCCACAGCTGAGATTTCAAAAGTAGTCCTCAGTTTGACACCAAGGTTACCGGAAGATACCAACAAAACAAGTGGATACCGATTCCGTGACCGCGGTCACGGAAAAGTCCTTCGTCACGCACTTCGAGCCGCCAAACAGTGTCATCGAGAGCCTGACTGCCTCGTTCTTCCAGCGCTTGTGCCAGACTCCTCGAGCGGCTTTCGTTTGGGCTCTGGCAGGCCAACGTCGCGCACATCTCGGTGTTGCTTGCAGGCAGCGAATATCCTCCAGAAGTCGGAACGCGGGGATTCTTGCCTCGCCCTTCAGCCAAAGGTCCTCGGAAACGTCGAAAAACTTCATTGCATCATACACTTGCCCACGTCAGTGTCGGAGGAGCATGCGTGCGCGCCGTAGTCTCATCTTGCAGGCAGCACAAATGCAAATCGAACTCACACTGGAACAATCCAAAGCCGTCGAAGCAGTCCGACAGTTCCTCGAAGACGATGCCGCCGACGTTTTCATCCTCGCAGGAAGCGCCGGAACCGGCAAGACAACGACGATCGGGAGGCCCGTCGAGATCGTAGCGGATATGAAGCTCTCCTGCGCGCTATCGGCACCGACGGGACGCGCAGCTAGGATCGTCGGGAACAAGGTTGCGCAGGCCACCGGGATGGATGTGGGAGCCAAGACGATCCACAGCATCATTTATGCGCTCGACCGGCTTGAAGTGAACGAGGATGCGGAGGCCCCGAATAAACCCCGGCCTGCGGTGGTTCTTTCCCCTCACGGAGGACGAATCCGGCCATGTCGGTTCTTGTTGTCGACGAGGCATGCCGAATAGAACTGGAACAAGTTGGAACTCGGTTCCTTCCTCAAACGCCACTGGCATCGAAGTGTTCAGGTGGCGCTATGAACTGTCTTCATACTTTCAAGTGGTTACGGCCTCTACACTGATTGAGCGCAGTCGATAGGTCCGGAGAATATCGCCCCTGAGAGACCGCTTCTGAGTATTCCTCCCCACGGGCCGGTGCTCAGCCCCACACGCATAACCTTCGAACACAACGAAAAGATCCGGCCGCAGCCGGATCGGGAGAACCGTTGTTTAGGGGCAAGTGGCGGAGGGAAAGGGACCCCCGTCGAACCCTCTCCACCCTAAGCCATTGATTTTTTTGGAACTCTGGAACCTACCGTTGATGCTCGAACCATCTACTCGCACTTCGCCACCACGACTTTGAAATATCGTTATGCCGTCAGCGGGAAGCGTCATCCACCCGATCTCCGGCTTTGCGTGAAGTAATGTGCCGATGTGCTACCACAGCGATAGAGATCCAGACAATCAGCCGAAGGCTCATGGCACCAACCGTGCGCATCTCGAACGCTGCGCCTTGGAAAATGTACAGGCCGAAGAGAGCGAACACCGCTGCGATCGTCGCCGCCAGACCTATGGAAAGCATGACCGCCCAACGGCGACCCATGGCGATCCCGATGCCGGCAAGAACGTATGCAAACCCCGACAGGAAGTTGAACCACAGGACGAAGGGCACCGCATCTCCTGCTGCGGCCTCCGCGGCGGAGCCCCCAAAGAGCGCTGTCCCGCCGGATACGATAGTCAGAAGGCCAAATACGACCGCTACGGTTGCAGCGACCCTTAATGGCCAGCTAGAAGATGGATGCGCCGTCATGATTTAAGTCCTTTTCCTATGTTCGGTCTTCGTCCCCGACAAGACGGCCATCCTCCAGCGTCAGGATACGGTCCGCGCGATCGAGGATGCGATTGTCGTGCGTCACCATCAAAGTGGTTGTGCCGCGCGCTTGCCCCAGCCGTTTCAAAAGGTCGACCACCTTGGCGGCCGTTTCCCAATCAAGCGCGGCGGTCGGCTCGTCCGCCAGAACGACATCAGGATTGCCGACAAGGGCCCGGCCGATCGCCACGCGTTGCTTCTGTCCGCCCGACAGGTTCGCGGGCAAGTAATCTAGCCGGTCTGCAAGCCCCAGAAGGGTCAGGAGATGGGCCGCAGCCTTGTCAGACAAGACCTGATTCAGGTGTCCTTTCACCTGCAAACCCATCAGCACATTCTGGCGTGCCGTGAGACTTTCGTGAAGGTTATGGGCCTGAAAGATAAACCCGAGGCGACGTCGCAGCCGGACGTTCTGCGCGGGAGTCGCATGGCGCAGTTCCTGACCCAGCAGGATGACGGATCCTTCCTGGACTTCGCGAAGGCAGCCCAGCAGGGTCAGGAGCGTGGTCTTGCCAGACCCCGAGGGGCCAACCATCGCGATGAAACTGCCGCGCCTGATGTGCAGGTTGATATTGAACAACGCCTGTTTGCGCGCCTCGCCAGCTCCGAACCAGTGGTTCAGGGCGCTGGCCTGCACGGAGATGTCATCGCCTGCCATGTTCAGAACAGATCCGCCGGGTCGGCCGATGCAAGCCTCCGAGTGGCGATCACCCCGGACAGAGCCGAAAACACGACAGTGCCGACGAAGACGGTGACCGCCATCCCCAACGAGATGAACAGGGGTAAAGTCGTCACCTTGGCCATCAACGTCAGGATGCCCCAACCGGCGAGGACGCCGGGGATAAAGCCGAGAACGCCGAGGATGACAGCCTCCTCGACAACGACGCCCAAAAAGAAGCTCTGTCCATAACCCATCGCCTTGAAGGTCGCGTATTCCCGCAGATGATCGGCAACATCTGCGGACAGGACTTGAAAGACGATCACGATCCCCACGAGTACACCAATCAGCACGCCGAAGCCGAAGATCACGCCAGTGGGCCGCTGGGTCTGCTGAAACTGCACCTCTTCGGCCATCGCATCGGAATAGCTGCGAATCCGCAAAGTCGGATCGGCGATCATTTTTCTCAGGCGGATTACTACCTCGTCGGGCTGTGCCCCCGGCGTCAGCCGCAACAGGATGTGATCGGGGGCGCCGGAGCGGCGCGCCGGAAAAAGCGAAAGAAGGGTCTGATCGGACACCAGCAGATATCCGTCTCCGCCGAACCCTCCCCCCCCTGCAAAGGTGCCGTAAACGGTCAGGGTCCGGCCTTGGGTTTCAAAGGACAGCGGCGTCTGCAGGCGGATCGCTGCAGCCTCCTCTCGCGGGAGGCCTCGGGCAAGCCGGTCGAGCAAGGCTGCGCCTTGAACCTGCAGCACATTGATGTCGGCGGCGATCTCGGGCGCGACGAATTGCGGGCGGAATGGATCGATGCCGAAGGTCGTCAGGCTTATGTCGGTCTCGCCGCGGTCCCACGGCACATTCGCGACGAAAAGGCCCATGCCATCGACAACATCCGGATCTGCAAGGGCCTGAAGCATCCATTGCCGGGCGACATTGCTGCCGCCGGTCAGCGTGTTTGCATTGCCCGCGGAGATCATGACGTCTACATGGAAGAGTTCGTAAGGACGCTGTGTGGAAACGCTCATGGAGCTCATGAGCCCAAGTTGGACGAAAACCAGGACATTCGCAAAGGCCACACCTGACAACGCGGCGGCGAACCGCCCGCGCTGGTGGACAAGTTGTAGCCATCCAATGGGCAACCGGCCCAATAGCCGCGCGAGAAGTCGGGTCATTGGGCGACCCGCTTGCCCGCGCCGGTGTCGATCCGGGCGATGACTTCAAGGTTGGTGAACCGCGCGGCGATCTCGGACGACGGCGGGTCAAGTGCCACCACGACCCTGATCACCCGGGCATCGGTATTCGCCGCCACGTCGTCCGACATCAGCCCTTGCCTTCCCACCGTCAGGCCGATGCTCTCTACCGTTCCGTGCAGGGTGCGCCCAATGGCGTTCGCCACAAGCTCGACAGGTTGGCCTGGCTGAACGGCGGCGATCCGGTCCTGGTAGACTTCCATCTCGGCCGTCATCTGGCCGATATCCCCCATCTCCATGACTCCCTCGGCCGGCGGACGCTGTCCGGGCGTGACGTGGATGTCGAGGATCGTCCCCGTGATCGGGGCAACGACAATCCCGCGTGCCAGGTCGCGTTCCACCCGCCCAAGCTCGGCCTCGGCCGCCTCCACGTTGCGGGCCGCGACGACGACATCTGGCTGGTCGTCAATCTCGGCGGACGAAAACCGGGCAAGCGTGACTTCCGCGCGCGTGACCGCCAGCGCAGCCTCCTGAGCCGCGGTGCGGGCAGCGTCGAGCGTGACGCTGGTCGACACACCGCGGGCGACAAGCTCTTCGGTGCGCGCGAGGGTCGCCTGCGCTTCGCGGGACGTGCCACGGGCCTGGTCCAGTGTGGCTTGCGCCTCATCCCTGCTGGCCTGCACGGCGCTGCGCGTCTGCAGAAGGCTTGCGTGTCGCACGGCGAGATTGGCCTGCGCCAAGAAAACGGCGCTTTCCAGCGCCGCCCGGTTGTCGAGGTAGGCAAGTTGCGCTCCGCGCTCCACGCGATCCCCGACGGCGACAAGAATTTCTGCGACCCGTGCATCGCTCGCGCCGTAAGGTGCGGCCACGAAAGCCACATCGCCGCGCGGCATCACCCGTGCCAGACCGACGACATCGGTGGGCAGCATTGTTTCGACCATATCTTGCGGCATTTCCATGCCCGCTGGCAGCGCGATCGGCGCACCAGCCCCTGCGCCCGGCTGCAGGCCGGTCAGCGCATAGAATTTCTGCAAGGCGGGGGGCTGGAAGTAGAGACCGATGACCGCGCCCGTGAACAATAAGACCGGGATTAGAAACACCAGAAAATACCGCTTGCGGAACCGACTGCGCCTGCCCGAAACGTCCTCGGAGGGTGCATCGACAAGAAGCGGCAAATCGGTTTCGGCAGGTTGTGTCATTCCAAGGGGCCTTTTCTCCGTGGTTTCGAGATGTTCAGCTGCGCCCAGCGTCGCCACACCGGCCGCGCCGCTGCGGGAGCGCCTCCTGAACTTTCAAGAGGCGACCGCTTCCACATTCGCGGGCATTCTCGTTTCGCTGCTCCGACGGGGCGTGCGGAGTAACCGCAGGCCATTGAGTACAACAAGAACCGTACCCCCTTCATGGCCGATTACTGCCAAAGGCAAGGGCAGATCGAAGAACAGCCCGCCAGTGACAAGTACGGCCATGGCGCCCATGGCAAAGATCAGGTTCTGACGGATGATGGTGGCGGTCCGGCGCGCCAGCCGATGTGCCTCCGCAAGCTGTCCCATGTCTTCCGACAAAAGCGCAACGTCCGCTGCCTGAAGTGCTACGTCCGACCCCGCCGCGCCCATCGCGATTCCCACATCGGCCCGCGCGAGCGCCGCCGCGTCATTGACCCCGTCTCCGACAAAAGCGACCCTGCCCTCGGCCGCCAGCGCGCCGATCATACGCAGTTTGTCCTCGGGAAGCATGTCGGCGTGGATCTCGTCGGGTTGGAAGCCGAGTTCGCGGCCTATGCGCAAGGCGACCGGCCTTCTATCGCCCGTCATCATGAGGATCTTCGTAACGCCGCTCTCGCGAAGCGCCGCAAGGGCGGGTCTGGAGCTTGGGCGGGTCTGATCCGCGAGGCTGACCGCACCGAGTAGTCTGGAATCCTGGCCAAAGTAGATGACCGTCTGCGTGTCCTCGGCCAGCGCCGTTAGGGACGGATGGTCGATCCCGGCCCCCATCCGCGCCGCCATGCGCGGATTGCCGGCCCATAAGGTTTCGCCTGCCCTGTCGCCGGTGATACCCTCGCTTGGAAGCGCGACGACATTCTCGACCTCGGCTTGCGTGATCCCGCGATCGGCCGCTTCCTGCCGGATCGCCGCGCCGCTATGGTGTTCCGAATGGGCTTCGAGGCCGGCCAGAAGGGACAGGAATTTCTCCTCATTGCCATCAAGCGCAACGACCTTGGTGACCGCTGCCTTGCCTGTGGTCAGCGTGCCGGTCTTATCGAAAGCAAAGGTATCGACCGCGGCGAGCGTTTCGAGCGCAGCCCCTCCTTTGAACAGCACGCCCCCCCGTGCCGCCGCCGAGAGTGCGGTCAGAATTGCGGCGGGAACCGAAATCACGATGGCGCAGGGGCTTGCCGCCACCAGCAGCACTGCCGCGCGATAAAGCGCCTCGTGCCAGTCATTCTCAAGCCAGATGAAGACGGCAAAGGCGAGAATGGCGCCGAGTAGAACCGCAATCGTATACCGCTGTCCAAACCATTCGCTGAAACGCTCGGACGGCGCCTTTTCCGCCTGCGCTTCGGTCACCAGAGCGATCATCCGCGCGACAGTGCTTTCCTCGACCGTTTTCGTAACAGCGACTTCCAGCACTCCGTCAAGGTTGACCGTTGCCTCGAACACCTTTGCGCCCCGCTGCTTGCTGACGGGCATGGATTCACCAGTGATATTCGCCTCGTCCAGCGCGCCACGCCCGGCAGTGATCACCCCGTCGGTGGGCACGCGCGCGCCCGGCCGCAGAACGAAGATGTCATCGACCTTCAGATCGGCGGCGGGAATTTCCATGATCGTGCCGTCGGTTGCCTTTCGCAAGGCGGTCGCGGGGCGCAGCGCCATCAGGGCCTCGACAGCGCGGCGCGCGCGTCCGAGTGCGCGCTCTTCCAGGGTTGTCGAAACGCTGAACAGCGTCAGCAGCACCGCACCCTCAAAGGGTGCGCCAACGGCTGCGGCCGCAATGGCCGCGACAACCATCAGCAAATCAATATCCAGAATGCGGTCTTTCCACAGGGCCACAAGCGCCCGCCACGCCGCAGGCACCCCCCCGGCCAGATACACGAGCAGCAGACCGACCATGGAAACGCGTTGGGCTGCGATGTCCCGCAGTGGCCAGAGAGCGAGAGCCGCCAGAAGCATCCCGAGGACCGTCAGGCCCGTCAACACCATCGCACGATCTGCAGCGAACAGCTTTTTCACAATATCTACCCGAATGCTGGAACAAGAATATAAGGGTCAGCTATCATGATCGGTCACCCGGCTACCAGTAAACGTTGTGGCACGGGGTGCGCAGCCACGAAGACCACATTGGTTCGCGAGGATGCGTGGCGGCGCATATGGTAAGAGTTTCCCTGACGCGGGTCCGGCAGGCCCATAACGGAAAACGGGCGATCGGATGTTCAGGCCGTTATCCGCATCGCAATTCCCTACTGAACCCTTATTTAACATCGCCAGAAGTGGCATTCCTGAAGAACGGCGACTTTCCGCATCTTCACGCGCACTCTTGAAGCGATCGGTAGGGGTTGTTTCCACGTGGCTCATCTCCCCTCTGCTGAGGCGATTGCCGCTGACTCTTCGGGAAAAAGTCGTCCAACTCCCACGCCCCTTGTGCTGCGGTCATCATTGCGCAGGAGGAACAGGGCGTCGAGCCCGCGTTTTCTTGCGAGTGCCGCGCCCGCGTCGGGGCCAAGAACCATAAGTGCTGTCGCCCAAGCGTCGGCCTCCGCACAGGTGCGGGCCACCACGGTGACGGAGGCTGGCGAAGCGATCAGCGGCGCGCCGCGCTTCGGATCCATCGTGTGCGACAGGCGTCGCCCCTGCACCTCGACCCAGTGGCGGTAATCGCCGGAGGTTGCGACGGCGGCATCCTGGAGCGCAAGGATCGAATGGGGCGTGCGGCGGTCGGGGTCAGGCGCTTCCACCGCAATGGTCCACGCCTTTCCGTCCGGCCGAAGGCCGAGCGCGCGCATTTCACCGTCGATCCCGACGAGGGCGCCCGCGATCCCGTGGTCGCGCAAGGTCTCGGCCAGCCGGTCGACCCCATAACCCTTGGCGATGCCGTTGAGATCGAGCGCGATAGGCGAGGACTTGCGCACTTGGTCGCCGTCGATCCCCAGAACCTCATGCGCCGGGCGGCGCGTGGCGGCCATTGCAGCGCTGATGCCCTCGGGCGCGGCGGCCTCCGGCCCGAAGCCCCAAGCCGTCACCGCGTCCCCCATGCCGATGTCGAAGGCCCCGCCCGAGGCACGACCGATCTCAAGCCCGAGACGAAGAACCTCTCTCAGACGATCCGGCACCATCACCTGCGTGCCAACAGGGGCTGCGTTCAGGCGCATCAGATCGCTGTCCGGCTTCCACGTGGACATCTGGTCATCGACCTCGTCGACAGAAGCCTGCAGTGCGGCGTGAACCGGGCTCGGGTCGAAGCCATTCGGCGCGAAGAAGAGCGCCGACCAGCGCGTGCCCATGGTCGGGCCATTCAGAGCGTGGCGCACCATTTCAGTAGACATCTTCGACATATCGCCCCTCCGCCTTCAACACCGCAGGCGTGAGCCCAGTCGGCGCTAGGATCTCTGCCAGCGCATCCGCCACGCCCGCCGCCATGTCGCGTCCACCGCAAACCATCACGCGGGCCCCGTCGCGGATGAGTTGCGCGACCTGATCAGCGTCGCCGCGTAGCGCGCCCTGCACATAGTGAGGATTTGCCCCGCGCGAGACCGCTGTGACCAGACGGGTCAGAAGGCCCGTTTCCTGCCAGGCGCGTAACCAGTCGCTCAGATGCTCATAGTATTTCGATTTGCCGCCAGCCATCCAGAGGCTGCCGACATAGGCGCTCGAGGCGTCGGTGACGTAGAGCGCGAGATAGGCTCCGTCGCCGCCATAATTGTTGAGGGTCGTGGTGAGTGTCACCGGCCGTGCCATGGCGAGGCCGGGGAGCGTCGGCCCAGTCTTCATATCCTAGACCGTTGCCCGCTTCCGCCATTTCGCAGCGGTCTTGGAGTTGATGCCCTGCTCCCGGATCAGCTCCGCGAATGAAGCTTTCGATCGCTGTATTGCAGTTCTGACGGCGTGCGTTGTCGTGGCGCTCTCCCGTGACGAACTTGTCCCATAATGCTTCCTTCCACTCCGGAGAAAAGATCGCAGCACCAAACTGTGGGTTAAAACAACTAAGGTACTGTAACTGAAGAATAACTTCCAACTACTTAGTCGACGCACTCGGCTTTCGCGCATCGGCTCTGTCCATGAGCGTTCGGATATGGCGCGCAAATAACCAAGTCAGCGGCACGCCCAGCAAGACGCCACCCCAAAGCGCAAGTCGGGGTGACAATACAGGAAGACCGACCCAGGGCCCGATCAGTCCAGCCATGAAGAGATTGATTGCCGCCGCCCCTGCCCCAAAAGGATAGAGGAGGATTGTGAGCGCCCCGACACCCCAAGTCGCGCTTTTCATCGGCGTCGGACCAGCAGATGCACCGCTAGCAACGCGACGAGGAATGCGATCGACGCCGCAAGAAACCACCATTCCGCCGTCGCCGATTGTGGTTGCGGAATTGGCCGGGTGAAAGCTTCTGCCTGCGCCAAAGCGGGAAACAACGTCGCAACGGCAATTGTCGTTCTGAGCATATCAGCTCTCCTGTGTCAGGGTGCGGTAAATCTCTGGCAGGACGCGGATCAGCCGGTCTGGCCGGGGCAGCAGATGAAATCCGCCGCGCCCGAAGATCCGCGCGAACCAATCCTGTCCATCTTCGTCGATAATGATCCCGTGAACCTTCTGACCAATCCGCCGGGCCTCGGCTACTGCCATGTGGCTGTCCTCAATACCGTGCTGGCCCTCATAGTGGTCCAGATCGTTCGGCTTGCCGTCGGTCAGCACGATCAGCAACTTGCGCGCCGCCGTTTCCTCGGCCAGTTGCGCGCTGACGTGCCGGATAGCTGCACCCAGCCGGGTGTAATGGCCGGGCCGCAAAGCGCAGATGTTTTCGGTGATCTCGGGGCTCATTTCCTGGTCGAACCTTTTGCAGCGCGTTACGAAAACCCTATCCCGCTTGAGCGACGAGAACCCCCAGATACCCAGCCGATCACCCGCCGCATCAATGCCCCCCGCAAGAGCGGCCAGCGCATCGCGCGCCACGTCGATCACGCAGGTATCTCCCACGGCAGTTTCGGTCGAACGTGACGTGTCGATCAGGAAGGCCACCGTCAGATCCCGCTGGGTCTGACGTGACGATTGAAAGACCCGATCGTCACAGCGACCCGATGCCTTCAGGTCAATATGCGCCGCGATGGCCGCATCAAGGTCGAGTTCGTTGCCGTCGATCTGGCGGGGTTGCAGGATGCGCCGGGGGCGCAGTACCTCGAACTGGCGGCGAACGGCCTCCATGCTTTTTCTGTCGGGCACGAATGCATCTGTGGAATCGGGTTCAGCATCGACCTCCAGCACCCGGCAGTGATCCGCCATATAGCTGCGCGAGCGGTGGTTCCACTCGGGATACGTGAACTTGCCGGCCAGGCGTTCGTGATCCGCGTCCGCCGGTGACAGATCAAGATGCAGCCGCAGCCGTGTCGCGGCGCGGCGGTTGTTCTTGGACAGAGTGATGTTGTCCTGATCCTCGGCCGCCTTTTGTGCGTTTTCTTCGTCATCGTCGTGAATCGAACGATTGAGGTTCATCGATTCGACCCATGACAGGATCGATTCGAACCGGTGCAGGATGAAACTGTCGGTGCGGTTGGTCTGATCCTGCTCTTTGCGAAACCCCATCTTGCGGGTGGATGTGGCCAAAGCGGCGGGCATGTCTGCCATGTCTTCCTGCGGATCATCCACGGCATCACCGGTCTCAGGATGCCGAAAGTCCAGCCAGAACGGGACTGGCGCAAAAGGCATGTGCCCACGGACCCGCTCTGGATCATTCGCATCAGGCAGCGCACCACCGCCAAGCGCCGTTCGCAATGCGGTCTCCACCGCCAGTTCGGCGGCGGGCAAACGAACCCGCGGGCGCGTGGCGAGTGTATGGGCCACCATCGCGGAATAGCTTTGGCGCAATCCCGGACATTGGGTATGTACCCGTCGTGCAGTGGCGGCGTTGGTGCGGATCATCCAGAAATCACGTGCCGCGCCTTTCAGCGCCTCACGGTCCAGCGTGTCGGGATCGTAGAGCGCGGCCATTCCCGTCAGCCAGAAGTAAGCCGCCCGATTGAGCGCGTGATCGGGAAACACGTCGATCACCGGTGGCAGCCGCAGGCGTTCGCCGTCAAACACCGGCAGACAGTGCTTGTCACGCTCGGTCGCGAGCTTACGAATGTGAGGCCGCCGGTGACGGGCCACTATGGCCGGGGATTCGCTGAATTCCACCCGAGGTTCACCGCCAAGGGCACGGAAAATCATCGTCAGACTGGGGCGGATTCCGGCGAGTTCGGCGGCCGCATCCGGATATGTGGAATCTGCACCGATCCCGACGGCATAGTCGTGCCAGATGTTGCCGACTGTCTCTTCCGGATCCAGCAGGTCGAGGGGACGCAGTGCCATGCTGTCAGCCGTAGATCGTTGTGACCAGATCGCGCAGCGCGGTTTGCACGTCGGGGTCATCGCTCAGCGGTTCGATCACTGCTGCCTCAAGCGCTTTTTCCACGCCCATTCCGCCCGCCATCAACGTCGCAGCATAGATCAACAGGCGGGTGGATACGCCTTCTTCCAGATCCATGCCGGACAGTTTGCGAATGTGACCGCCCAGCCGCACCAATGGCTTGACCCGAGCAACGTCCAACCCGCTTTCCTGTGCGACCACGGCGATTTCAGTTTCCGGATCGGGAAACCCAAAGGTGATCGCAAGAAAGCGCTGGCGGGTCGACGGCTTCATACGTTTCAGCACGTTCTGATAGCCGGGATTGTAGCTGGCGATCAGCATGAAACCGGGCGGTGCCACCAGTTCTTCGCCAGTTCGATCGATCATCAGTGTTCGGCGATTGTCGGTCAACGGGTGCAAAACCACGGTGACATCCTTGCGCGCCTCGACCACTTCGTCGAGATAGCAGATCGCCCCTTCGCGCACCGCGCGGGTCAGCGGGCCATCGACCCATTCAGTTTCTCCACCCCGCAGCAGATAACGCCCGATCAGGTCCGCGGCGGACAGATCGTCATGGCAGGCAACGGTATAGAGTCTTCGCCCCGACCGCGCCGCCATGTGCTCTATGAACCGCGTTTTGCCACAACCCGTCGGCCCCTTCAGCAGAAGGGGTAGACGATTTTCGAGTGCCGCATCAAAGAGCGCACATTCGTCCCCCGTTTCCGCATAGTAAGGGACGCCCGGCGGCTGGATATGTGCATTCATATCAATATCCCGCCACTTTGTGAGTTTCGGTCGCTGCCGGATTGGCCGGGCCCGCCTCGACGATTTCGCGCCGCCGCACGACAAAGATTGCATAGATAAAGAGCAGCGCGCCAGCGACAACCGCCGAACCGGCGATGAAGCGCATCAGGTAGAACAATCCCAGTTCGTCCTGAACTTCCATGAAATAATTGCCCAGCACTCGCTGCATATGGGTCTGGATCACCCCGGCAAAAGTGAGAGTGAAGGTCATGAAGGCCATGCCTCCTGTCATCAACCAGAACGACCCCATGTTGATCACTTGGTTGTAGGGCTCGCGCCCCTTCAAAAGGGGCATGGCATAGGTGATAATAGCGAGGTTCATGGCAACGTAAGCACCGTAAAATGCAAGGTGCCCGTGAGCCGCAGTGATCTGCGTGCCGTGGCTGTAGAAGTTGACGCCGTGCATATTATGCAAGACCCCCCAAACCCCCGCGCCAAAGAACGCGATAGTGGCCGATCCCAACGCCCACAGCAGTGCCGCTTTGTTTGGATGGTTCCGCCGCCCTTTCCAGACCATGATAAAGGCAAAGGACATCATCAAGAAGAAGGGCACGATTTCGAGCGTACCGAAGATGGTCCCGATCCACTGCCAATAGCCCGGCAACCCGATCCAGTAGTAATGGTGACCCGTGCCAAGGATGCCGGTGAACAGCGCCGTGGCGACGATGACGTAGAGCCATTTCTCGATCACCTCACGATCCACGCCGGTGAGCTTGAGCAATAGGAAGGCCAAGATCGCGGCCATGACCAGTTCCCAGGTTGCTTCAACCCACAGATGCACGACAAACCACCAGTACAGCTTGTCCAGGCTCAGGTTGTCGGGATTGATGATGGCAAAGACCCAAAGCAGCGACAGCAGCCACAGACCAGTCAAGAGAACGCCCGTGATCGCGGTCTTGCGTCCTGACAGCACCGTCATCGAGATGTTGAGCAGGAACAACACCGCCGCAACGAGAATTGCGTATTTGACCCAGAGCGGCTGTTCGAGAAACTCGCGTCCTTCATGAATTCCGACAAGGTACCCCGCAACGGCACTCAGCGTGCCAACCATCAACAGCGCAAGTTGAACATAGGCGAGCGTTGGCGACCAGATCTCGCGCTCTGATTCCTCGGGCACCATGAAAAAGGCAGCCCCGAAAAAGCCCAGCAGCAGCCAGACAATCAGCGCGTTAGTGTGAATCATCCGCACAATGTGGAACGGGAAAGTTTCAGCCAGGAAGTTTGGCTGGACGTAGATCCAGCCGATTGTCAGACCGCCCAATACTTGAACAGCGAAAAGTGCCATTGCGCAGACAAAATAGGCATATGCGATCTTTTGAGTTTGATATTTCATTTCACTGCCTCCTCAGCCCGCCTCATTGGGCGGCCAGCCCTGCTTGTTGGTCTTGTCCGCAAAACGAAGAAACTCGGCCAGCCCGCGCTTGTCTTCTTCAGTCAACTCGAAATATGGCATCTGGCGACGTCCCTCGATGCCGCTGGGCTGTGCCTCCATCCAGCCATCCAGAATCTCAAACGCGCCTTCAGGGTCGTCCGTAACGCCCCATCGGGTCATTACGTTGCCGAGTTCCGGTGCGAAATATGCGCCTTCTCCGTGCAACGTGTGGCAGTTAATGCAGCTGTTCCGCTCCCACACATGTTTACCATGCAAAACCGCCTCGCTCATCGGCATATCGGCGGTTGAGACGTTCACCACATAGCGATGGCTATGTACGGTCAGCGCGATGAAAACGAGAACGAAAAAGATCGATCCGCCATAGAAAATATTGCGCGCTCGGGACTTGGTCAGGAATTCTGACATGCGAGACACTCCTTGAAACATTGCCAGTCCAGAATTATCCTAAGATGGTTTTTCTTAAATGCCTAACCATTCCTTGCAGGCAAGGTACTAAAACGACTGCGCATTCGGGCCGTAAGGCCCCAAGCATCACTTGCGGAATCCAATCCTGCCCTTCCACGACGCCGCTTGCCGATCATTCCGAGCGCATCGGGTAGATTTTGTTCGGTCCGCCAGATCAGTGGCACCGCCATGGGATGCGCAGGTGGTATCAGCAGTGCGGATCCGCCCGAGCGTTAACCATGACCCCAGTGTCAAGGCCACTTAACATTGAATAGCCAGGCAGATGTTTTCTAATCTTTTCCGGGATGTCGCGAATGTGGCTGCGTTTCGTCGCCCTCAGACGCTACGAGACCCTCCTGCCCGGCTCAATCCAGTTTCCCCTGACACTGTCATGTTGGGAGTTTCGTCGCGGTCCCGCTCGGGCCAGCTTACCTCTGAATGCCCAGAGCAGACATGTCGCGATCCAGCGTTCCTGCAAGATCCTCGATAGAATCGTGCAGCAATTCCAATGCGTAATGCGGATTATGCGCATAGGCACCGGGATCGGCGGTCACGAATTTCCAGTTATAGGCGGCCTTCAACAGGCGCGGTGTCCACGCCTTATAAGCGGCCGGGTTGTCGCCAGACATGTCGGCACGGCCATCGCCATTCGCATCGGCAAAGAAATACGGATAGCGGTGTCCGTCATAAACCATCGAAATACCGATGACCTTGGTCGCGTAGTCCGCAAGCATCTGTTTCAACACACCCGCATTGGCGGCGATGTCGGCGCTGATCCCCTTGGACAAATCGCCACTGCCGTCATAGCTGAACCGGGATAGGCGGATGTCCTTCGCCGCCGATTCCTCGTGACAGGTCATGCAGGATTGCTCAACCACCTTCAGTGTATGCGGCTCGTGGCAGGACGCGCAGCTGGCGACGGGGCGGGCGTGGAAAAAGCGGCCCGAATACGCCTTTCCGGGATAATGATATCCCGATCCACCATAGCCGCCCAGCCATGTCGCTGCGGCAACCGCATAGTGCGGATTGATGAAACCCAGCTCCGGGTTCGGCGTATCTTCGGCCATCTCGGCCACCGCCTTTTCCACCGTGGCCCCGGCTGCGCGACCCTGATGGCAGGTCAGGCACGACGCCTCTCCGGGTTCGACGGGGTGCATTAAACCACTGGGAAAGCGCACTTCCTTGACTTCCGGCAGGCCCGGATTGTGGCAGGTTTCGCAATCGACGACCCCGCCCGTCGGGACGGGATGTTCGGACAGGCCCGGCGCGCTACCATCCAGCCCGTAAAGCGCGCGAAATCCGGCCCCAGCATGACAGGTCGCGCAGACCGGCGGGATCTCGCCCTCATCGTTCCAGTGTGAAAAGGATTCCGATGACGCATTGGCATGGCCCGATCCGGCCCAGGCCGCAATCGCGGCGGCTTGCCCAATGGCGATCTGGTCGGGGCGGAAAGGCCCGGACCTCGGCATGACATAGGGTTTCAGCGCCTCTTCAAGCTGTTCGATCTCGTTCATTTCCGGCGGGGTGGACTCTGCCTGCTGCGCCCAGACGCTCGGGGCTGACAATGCAGTCAGAGTGACGTAAAGCCCAAGCGCCAGCACCGGATAATATTTGCTCTTGAAAGACATGGGTTCTCGCCTCGACCAATTCGTTCTAGACTGCCCGCATTTGACACGATGCTAACAACATTACTAGACTGCCCGCATTTGACACGATGCTAACAACATTAATCGTTCCGGCCAAGCCGCTGATTGCGCAGCGGGCCAGGAACGGATCGGAGCATGATGTTCGATCGTCTCTTTACCGCAGGTCTTCGGCTGCCCGCTGTCGCGATGCCTGCGCCTGAAAATAGCCCTATAGTATTGACCGAAGAGGCCGCGATCACGGCGGACCGAAACGAAGTACTGAGGGTGGAACCTTTAGTAGACGAGGATACTCTGGTCGCTCAGGGTCAGCCGCTGCTGCGATTGCGTGCCAATCCGGCAATCGCACTGGTTGCACCGATGGCAGGTCGCGTGGCCCGGATCGAACTGGCACCCGGACGGCGTCTTCTCCGGCTGGTGGTGTTTCGCGAAGGCGAGGGGCGCCAGGACCATGCCCATTCACCGCAGGACGAAGCCGCGCTGCGTGCGCTGATGCAAGGTGCGGGCATGTGGCGAATCTTGCGCAGCCGGCCGTTTGGGCGGATGCCCACCATCAGTGAGCGCCCCGCTGCAATCTTTGTGATGGCCACCGACACCCGCCCCGGTGCGCCTGACCCGCAATTGGCCCTAAAAGGGCGAGAGGATGATTTCGCTGTGGGTCTGGAAGCATTGCAAAGGCTTATAGCAGGTCAGGTCTGGCTTTGTGAAGGCAAGGTGGGCGATCTGCCGGTCCCGGTTGGCGTTCGCCGAATTCCTTGCGGCGCGTTGCATCCCCAAGGCCTGCCCGGCATCCAGATCCATCGTCATCACCCGGCCCGCATGGACGCCCCGGTTTGGGACGTCCATGCCGAGGACGTGGCCGATCTGGGATCCCTACTGGCCACCGGGCTTGTCCCCGACACGCGCCTGGTCAGCGTCACCGGGGCGGCACTGCGCGAGCCCCGCCTGCTGCGGTGTCAGCCGGGGGCCGATCTGCGCGGGTTGGCCCATGGTTTCGTGCGCCCGGGTCCGCACCGATTGCTTAGCGGCTCGGCACTGGATGGCCAGCAAGCCCATTGGTTGGCGCCGCGCGACCGGCAAGTGACGGTCCTGCTCGGTGCAGCCAGTGCCGATCATCGTCACTGGTTCGGGGCCGCATTGCGCCGCGCTGCCCGACCGATGCCGGTCATTCCCACTGCAGCGCTGGAACAGGCCATGGGCAGTGACATTCCCGCCCACGCCCTGATCCGGACGCTGGCGTCGGGCGATCCCGAGGGTGCGGCCCGGCTTGGCGCGCTGTCGCTGCTGGAGGAGGACCTTGCGCTGGCCGATTATGTCACCGGGGCCGTCCCACGTATCTCTGCACAACTGCGCGCAGTGCTGGACGTCATCGCAACCGAAGAGGCCGCCCCATGACCCGGGGGTTGTGGGATCGCGAGATGGTCGCGCTGGTGCTGCTGGCGGCGGTGATGCCGATGGCACTGGCCTGGCTTTGGTATGGTGGCAACGCGGCTTGGGTCCGGTTGGTTCTGACACTGCTGCTGTCGGGATTCTGGCATCTGGTGTTCATGCTGGCCCGCGCCCAACCGCCGTCCTTTGCCGGGGCGCTGACCGCGTTGGCTGTGGCACTGCTGGCGCCGCCAGACCTGAGCCTGTTCCAGATGGTTTTAGGGATCACTTTCGGCTCGGTCATGGCGGAACTGGTGATGGGGGGCTGGGGTCGCAATGTCCTGAACCCCGCGACGGTGACGCTTGCGTTTCTCGGGTTTGGCTTTCCCGCCGCCCCTTGGGCCGACCTGCCGCTACCGGTGGCATGGGCGGCGATTCCGGCGGCGTTGATCGCCATGGTGGCCGGGGTGATCCCTGCGCGCACGGTGCTGGCTGCGATGCTGGTCGGGGGGCTGGCGCACTGGGCCGGGTGGCCGGTGGGGCCGGTGCTGCCAGCCGCGGGCATTGTGCTGGTGCTACTGGTCGCCGATCCGGTGGCCAGCGCATCGACCCGCTTGGGCGGTTGGCTGAACGGGGTGCTTTACGGTGCGCTGATGGTCCTGTTCGCCCTGCGGTGGGACCTGGCCGCGCCGATGCAGATGGCGGTATCGGCGGCGCTTCTGGTATCGCTGGCCGCACCCTTGCTGGATGAAATCGCCATTGCCGCATGGCTGGTACGAAGGAAACACCGGCATGGCTGATCTGAATCCGATCAACGCATGGCGCCGCCTGCTGGCCCTGCCCAACGAAAGTCGCACCAAGACGGTGGTGATGGCCTTTCTCGTCTCAGGGATCTGCGCGCTGATGGTCAGTGGTGCGACGGTTCTGCTGCGCCCGATCCAGAACGCGAACCGCGCCGCCGAACAGCAGGCCCGGCTTGAGGCGCTGGTGGCGGGCGTCCCCGGCATGTCAGCGCTGCTGGAACAGTCGGGCGGCAGCCTTGGCACTGTCGTCATCGATCTGGCGCGCGGGGCCGCCGCCGATGTGACGCCCGAAACCCTGCCGGGCGCGCTGGACGACTCGACGAACTGGACCGGGCTGGATCCCGCAGCCGATCTGGCGGGTTTGGGCAGCCGTCCGAACTATGCGCAGATCTATCTGCTGCGCGATGACAGCGGCGATGTTTCGCTGGCGATCCTGCCAATCAGCGGGTCGGGATACAACGGCCCGATCGACGCCATCCTCGCGCTGGAGGATGACATGACCACCATCGCCGGCCTTGCCATCACCGAACAATCCGAAACTCCCGGTCTGGGCGCGCGGATCGAAGAACCCGCATGGCTGTCGCAATTCCGCGGCACCAAAATCTCCGATGCCTCGGGCGACATCCGCTTTGCCGTGGCGCGCGGGGTGTCAGGCAGTGAATATGAGGTGGACGGCATCACCGGGGCGACCCGCACCAGCAATGCGATTACGCGAATGGTCCGGTTCTGGCTGGGTCCGCAGGGCTATGGCCCGTTAATTGCTGCCATCCGGCGCGGTGAGTTCTAGGTGATGGCCCGCCCTGCCCTCTGGTCCGTGCTGACCGACCCGCTGATCCGGCAGAACCCGGTGACGTTGCAGATCCTCGGAATCTGTTCGGCGCTGGCGGTGACGACATCCATGGCAACGGCGCTGACCATGTCGGCGGCGCTGACGGCGGTCGTGGTCATGGGAGCGGGTATCATCAGCCTGATCCGGCACCATATTCCGGGCGCGATCCGGTTGATCATCCAGATCGTGATCATCGCTTCTCTGGTCATCGTGATCGATCAGGTGCTTCAGGCCTTTCTGCCCGAAATCAGCCGCAAGCTGTCGGTGTTCGTCAGCCTGATCACCACCAACTGCCTTGTGCTGGGACGCAGCGAAAGCTTTGCGCGCCTCAACCCGCCGGTTCCGGCGATGGTCGACGCGCTTGGCAACGGGTTGGGCTATTCGCTGGTACTGATTGTGATCGGGTCGATCCGCGAGTTGTTCGGGGCCGGATCCTTGCTGGGCTATCAGATCCTGCCGACGGTGGATCAAGGGGGCTGGTTCACGCCGCTGAACCTGATGCTGCTGGCGCCCAGTGCGTTCTTCCTTTTGGGCGGTCTGGTCTGGGCGGTGCGCAGCGTCCTGCCCGCACAGATCGAGCCGCCCGAACACATCCCGCCCGACAGCGCAGGTGAGCGGACATGAGCGATCTGGTCACCCTATTCCTGCAGGCCGCCTTTGTCGAAAACATGCCGCTGACGTTCTTTCTGGGGCTCTGCACCTTCATCGCACTGTCGCGGCGGCCATCTTCGGCGGTGGGGTTGGGCGTGGCGATGATCGCGGTTCTGGGCGTGACGGTGCCGTTGAACCATCTGATTTATGCTGCGCTGCTTGCGCCCGGCGCGTTGGGCTGGGCCGGGATGCCTGCGCTGGATCTGTCCTATCTGTCGCTGATCGCATTCATCGGGGTAATCGCCGCCGTGGTGCAATTGCTGGAAATGGTGTTGGACCGCTTCTTTCCGGCGATCTACACCGCCTTCGGGGTGTTCCTGCCGCTGCTCACGGTGCAATGCGCCATCTTGGGCGGCAGCCTGTTCATGGTCGAGCGCAGGTATGATCTGGCCGAATCCGCCGTGTTCGGGCTGGGGGCGGGCACCGGGTTTGCCGTCGCGGTGGTCATGCTGGGCGCGATCCGTGCGCGGCTGGCCTATGCCGATCTGCCTGATGGGTTGCGCGGGCTGGGGATAACCTTTGTCATCGCCGGGATGATGTCACTCGGGTTTTCGGCCTTCGCGCAAATGGTGGCCTCATGACCGAGATCGCCATCGGCACCGCCCTGATCGTCCTGCTGATTCTCGCGCTGACCATGGCGCTGCTGGCCACGCGACGGCGGTTGATCCCGGCCGAGGCGCTGGTGGTCACGGTCAACGACACCACCACCATCGAGGCGTCGCGCGGCGATCGCCTTTTGGAGGTGTTGCAGGGCGCTGGCATCGGCATTCCGGCAGCTTGCGGCGGGTCGGGCACCTGTGGGCTGTGCCGCGCCACCGTCGAGGGTGAGGGCGCAGGCCAGCCCCAGGCCACCGAAAAGGGCGTGCTGTCGGCGGCGGAGCGCAAGGCAAACCTGCGGCTGGCCTGCCAGACCGTGCTGCGCGGCCCCTGCGAAGTCACCCTGCCGCAGGAATTCATGGATGCCTCGGGCTTTGACTGCACGGTCGTTTCAAACCGCCAGCTTGCGCCACTGATCCGCGAACTGGTGCTGGACCTGCCGGATGGTCAGCCCTTCGAGTTTCGCGCCGGGGATTTCATGCAACTTACTGCGCCAGCCTATAGTCTGGCGTTTCGCGACATTGTAGTCGAGGCACCGTTCCGCGATGCATGGCGCCATGCCGGTTGGCCGGACATGGCCGCATCCTCCGACGCGCCGGTCACCCGCGCCTATTCCATCGCCAGCCGCCCCGAGGATGGCCGTCGCGCGGTGTTCAACATCCGCCTTGCCGTACCCCCGGCTGGGCAAGAGCTGGAAATTCCGCCCGGTGTGGTTTCAAGCTGGCTGTTCGCGCTGCAACCCGGCGCATCGGTCGAGGCATCCGGCCCCTTCGGTGATTTCCACGTTCAGCCCACGGAGCGCGAAATGATCTTTATCGGTGGTGGTGTCGGCATGGCCCCACTGCGGGCGATGATCCACGAACAGATCGGTCAGGGAACGGCGCGCAGGATGCGTTATTTCTATGGTGCGCGCACCGCCGCCGATCTGTTCTATACACAGGAGTTCGACGCGATCGCCGCCGCCCATGGCAATTTCAGCTGGACCCCTGCCCTGTCCGATCCGGCCCCCGGCGACCGTTGGACCGGGGCCACCGGATTCATCCACGAGATCGTGCGGGCCGCGCTGAGCAACCATCCGGCACCTGAGGATTGCGAATACTATCTGTGCGGCCCGCCGGTGATGATCTCGGCCGTTCTGGCCATGTTGGCGCGACTGGGGGTCGAGCCGCAATCCATCTTCAACGACGATTTCGGAGTGTGACGCGATGAGCAGATCTTCACCCAATCCGACCCGCCGCCGCCTTCTGGCGATGACCGGTGCCACGCTGATCTGTGCCCCCGCCGTCCTGCACGGCGCGCCGGCGGTCCAGCATATCACCGGGGCCGCCTTTGGCAGCACGTGGCGCGTCACCCTGCCCGATCTGACCGACACCGCGATGCTGCGCCCCGCACTGGCAAAGCTTCTGGCTGGCATCGACCGCCTGATGTCGCCCTGGCGCGGTGACAGCGAAATCTCCGCCTTCAACCGCGCATCGGGACCCACCGCCCTGTCTGGCCAAATGGCGCGTGTCGTCGCTGCGGCGCTGGACATCGCCCGGGCAAGCGATGGCTGGTTCGACCCCACCGTCGGCCCTCAGGTCAGACGTCTGGGGTTTGGACCCATCAAGGGGGCCGACGGACACTGGACCGGCCTGCACATTCAAGACAGCCACCTGTCTAAGGACGATTCCAGACTGACGATGGACCCCTGCGGCATTGCCAAGGGACACGCGCTTGATCTGATGCGTTACGCCCTGATCGACGCCGGTTGCCGGCATTTTCTGATCGATCTTGGTGGCGAACTGGCTGCGCATGGTCATCACCCGTCTGGCCGTGACTGGCAGATCGCGATCGAAGATCCCCGCCCCGATGTGGTCAGCGGGGCGGCAGTGTTGCAGCTTGGCGACCTCGCGGTGGCAACTTCGGGTAACCGCGCGCAGGGTTTCGACCGCGGCGGGCACCGCCAGGGCCATATCATTGATCCGCACCGCGCGCGCCCCGCCTTCGGAACGCTGGCGTCTGTTTCCGTCCTGTCAGACAGCGCCATGGTCGCCGATGGTTGGGCCACTGCTTTGATGGCAGCCGGGGATGCGGGCCCTGACCTCGCGCGACGCCAAGGCATCTCTGCGTTGTTCCTCTTCGCCGAAGCGGAGGGGCTTCGGCGGGTGACGACGGCCAAGTTTGACCGGCACATGCTCTAGGAGGCACGCAATGGAAATACTTCTGGTTCTGGTAATTTTCCTTCTGGCGTTTGGCGGCCTTGCGCTGGGATTGGTGCTGGGGCGGGGGCCGCTGCGCGGATCCTGCGGCGGCATGTCCTGCATGAAGGACATCGCCTGCGAAGGGTGCCCGCGCCGCGCCGCCGAGCCCCGGTCGTGACCGTCGGGCGCATTGACCTGCTGGTCGCGACCGACCCCCTGATCCTGCGGCCTGACACTCCGATCCGTCGCGCCGCCGCACAATTGGCAGACACAGGCACCGCCGCTGCGCCGATCACCGACGACAGTGGGATCCTGTTGGGAGTGCTAACACAGAAGGATTGCTTCCGGCCTGTCCTGCTTGCCAGCTATTATGGTGAATGGGACGGCTGCGTGGATGATTTCATGAGCGCGAACCCGGTCACGCTGGACCTTGGCACCGATCTGGTGTCGGCGGCCGAAGCGTTTCTGGAACATCCCTATCGGAGCTTTCCAGTGCTGGAAAAAGACCGGCTGATCGGGATGTTGCACCGCGAGAGCGTTTTCCGGGCGCTGATCCAAGCGGGTTAACGGTTCACGGGTTCCGGGAGCACACTCCCCTAATAACCTGAAAACGGACCCATCAATCCAGCGGCACTTGTTACGCTCAGCCTGCCAGTAAGAAATGTGGATCCCAGACGCCGCCGCCACGATCGCTGTTGAAAGACGTGTTCAGCGAGGCCCGCCGCGCCTTGGCGAGAACTAGAAGGGTCAGCGTTTTGATAGCCGCGAGTGTTACGTGCAATAGGTACCGTCCCTCAGACGAATGTGAGAACGTCCTGACAGTATTCTGAAAAGTCACCCCGCGACGACGTCCGGGTAACCTTGGCCGGTGTGATTGCGTGGACCTGACGCATCCCGAAAGTCACCGCCCTGACCTCTTTAACTGCTTCACCTGCACGCGTGCGCCTGACCGCGCAACACCGCGCAACACCGCGTAATCGCTGAGCATCCTGACAATGATTTCATCCTCATGCAGGCTCTCAACTTCGGCAGCTGCGCGGGCTTGGTCTGTAGAGCTGTATTCGACCACGGGCGGACAAACGCGGCGATACGGATCAGAACCGCCCATCGCGCAAGCGCTCAGCAAGAGCATCACCGTCATGAGGGCGGCGGCTGGCGGCGTCCAGCATCTCGCGTTGGATATCATGAGCGTTCTCCGATGCTTGAAGCCGTGTAGCCAGCCGCCCGGCGCGTTCACTGGCGCGGCGCAAGTTGACCAAGAGCAGAAGGATGGTGACAGCAACGAGCAGTAGACCCAAAATCTTGCGGGCCATACCTTTGGTGAGGATTGCGGCGATCCAGCCCGTCACCGCCGCCCCCGCGTCCAGTCGTCGAGCCGCGCGTAGATCGTGACCGGGATAGCGTAGCGGCGACAGCGTGACCTCGGGCTCGCCGGGTTCGCCATCGCGCAGGATCAGCAGGTCCGCAGCGGGCACGCGTTCAGGCAGCACCTCGCCGCGTAGGGCCGTGGCGGGCAGCGCCGAAAGCCGCGCGTGCAGCGCGGTGAGGATGGTTTCGCGGGAGGTGGGCATTATCTTTTCCAGCTACCTGGTGAGGCCAGGAGATCGGTTGGGGCTACTACGCCGATGCGCTGCAATCACGTAGATATCAAAGGGCGACACGGACTCGTGACAGGTCCATTCAACAAACTGAAGATTTTGGACGATATTTTCGGCTGAAAGGAAGAGCTATGTGTCACAACCCCGAGAAAGTCGAAGAAGTCTCACGCAACGGACATCCAAGCGAGAATATCGCGTCGTCTCGGCGTGACTTTCGTCCTTGCGCGGTGTTGTATCGCTTTCAGCGAGAACCATAAACCCTGGGGCATTCAACACCACAATATTGCTGCACCAAAAACTTCTGTGAGATTTGCCCGATGGAAACTGACCCGGAAACATTCTTTACCTTGATCGAAGCGCTTGGGATCGGGCTTTTGATCGGGATCGAGCGTGAACGCAGTGTGCATTTGCAAAGCGGGGGTGCCTCGGCAGGTGTTCGCACGTTTGCTCTCGCGTCCTTGATTGGTGCAGTGGCCATGATGACGGGAGGTGTACCGCTCTTGATGGTTGCAGTCGCGGTCGTTGCAATCGCCCGGGTCGTATCAGTTACGCAGCAGACTGATCCGAGCATCGGCTTCACAACCAGTCTGGCGCTCGTTTCAGTCGTGCTTCTTGGGGCCATGGCAACGGAAACCGCCTTTCTTGCGGCCGCCATATCGGTAGTCATCGCGTCTTTGCTGGCTGCGCGCAAAATCCTGCACGACTTCAGCCGATCAGTCCTGACGTCCGTCGAGTTGCGCGACGGGCTTATCCTTGGTGTGTCCGTGCTGGTGATCCTGCCCCTGCTGCCCGACATCGATATGGGTCCGGGAGGAGCTCTCAATCCGCGCACCCTGTTTATCATTGTTGTAGTCATCATGATGATCAGCGCAGCGGGCCATGTTGCAACGCGTGTAATCGGAGCGCGTCTCGGATTGCCGGTCAGCGGGTTTTTGTCCGGCTTTGTGTCGAGCACTTCCACTATTCTGGCACTTGGTCACCACGCCACCGAAAAGCCGGAAGACGCAAAAAGCGCCTCCGCGGGGGCAACACTTTCGTCAGTGTCCTCGCTTATTCAGATCGGGATCATCCTCCTGGCGCTCAGCCCTGCGATGTTCAGGATGGGGTTTCCTCTGCTGTTCTCGGCGGGCCTTGTGGCAGCGCTGCACGGCGCTGCGATATTTTTTCTGGCAATGCGACACAAAGTGGGGCCTGCCGTTCTGGAGCTGCCTTCACAGGTCTTCTCGGTCAAAGGATCTGTTGGTTTTGCGCTCATCGTTGCGGTCGTCATGGTGGTCTCTGCAACGCTCAACGACTTTTTCGGAAACACTGCTGTCCTCGCGTCCGTCGCTCTTGCCGGACTGGTCAGCACAAACTCTGCAACGGTCGCTCTGGCATCTCTTGTCGCGGCAGGGCAGATCTCCGCCTCAGCCGGAGCGCTTCCATTGGCAGCAGCACTAAGCGCAAACGCGATTGTCCGTATCCTGATCGCATTTCGCCAGAAAAACAAAACGTTCAAAAGAACCGTCGCATCCGGCCTCGTTCTGCAAATCGGTGCAATCTGGTTGTCATTGTGGCTTGCTGAAATTTTGCGGCGCTGGTTTGCTGAATGGTCCGCGCTGCTTTCGTAATAAATACGTCGGAGATCCGATGTTTCGAGTTTAATGAAGCGCGAACGTGACTGACAGCAGATCTGATCCGATACTTGCCAGAATTGCGCATGAGCCGCACGAGGTCGTTCGGATCGGTTGCAATGTTGATGATGCGTTGAATTAGGCGCTCGGGTTTCGGAGTCATGAAATTTACTTCACCGAACAGAGCTACTACTTCTTTCTTCGCCTCTTGGGTGTTTCCAACCTCAGTGTTCATCCACAAAGTCTGTGGAACAACGCCCTGCTTCACTTCCGTGAGGAACCGCTTGATCCGAGGAGTGTTGTTGCCGTCTTTACCCCACCAGATCCTCCCGTCGCGATCCATCTCCCAGAACCGTTCCTCTGACACGCGCCAGTACATGCCGTTCGGAGGGCCTGCGATCACCCGGCCGCTGGGACACGTAATTGCATATCGGCCTGCACCGTAGAAGTTTCGCGCGGAAACGTCACCGGAAGTCCAAGCGCCGCGAGGATCGTTGTCCGGGTTCTTGTAGCCTTTGTTCATCCGGTCGGAACGCGGCATTGGGTTTGGCACCCACTTGTCGGCATTCCGGGCGAAAACGAGAATATGGTCGTGATCATCTGAAAAGTGCCGCGCGGTGTTCTTCGGCGAAAATACCTTCTGCCATAGGGTATTGGCGATAAAATTTCGCCGCCCGAACACCTCGTCCATGATGACCTTGAGGTAGTGCCCCTCGTTGTCGTCGATGGACACCCAGATCGAGCCATCCTCGGCCAGAAGATCGCGGAGTAGTTCCAGCCGGGGCCACATCATGGCCAGCCACTGCGTGTGCTCGAGGTTGTCGTCGTAGTGCTCGAAGGCGGAGCGTGTATTGTAGGGTGGGTCGATGTAGATGCACTTCACTCGACCGGCATAGAAGGGCAGCAGCGCCTTCAGCGCTTCCAGGTTGTCGCCCTGGATCAGCATGTTGCCAGCGCCAACGTCACCGGCCGACGAGTCCGGGACTTCCTCCAGCAGGCGATAGGGCACGTGCTGTGCCGTGCGGATGTCCTCGTCCCGTGTCAGCCAGTTCAGTATCGGCATGCGCTACCGCTCGTCCTCTCGTTTCTTGCCGGAGGGTTCCACGGTCGTGCCAGTCAGCCGCTGGTACTCCTCGACCGCAAGGACGACGACCACCGGCCGCCCATGCTTCTCGACCACCACTGGCTCGGCCCGCGCTTCGTCGATCAACTGGCCGAAGTGATGCTTGGCCTCACGGGCAGACACGGCCTTCATGGGCCCCTCCCTGATTTGTGGTCAGAATGGTCACAACGCAGCGATGAGGTCAACGACCTGCGGAAATGCGATCGCTACATCAGGGAGTTCGACGCCAGGGGCATTTCGCTCGAATGGAACTGGGATCGGAGTCCGCGCGGACACCGTCAAAAACGGCTTATAGAACAGATGCTTGAAAGCTTTTCACCAAAACTGCGCAGTCAACAGGTCCGGAGAATATCGGCCCGGAGAGAACGCGTGTGCGCCCTTCGGGGCGTGGGCCGGTTAACAGCCCCTCCCGCATAACCCTCGAAAACAACGGAAAAATCCGGCCGCAGCCGGATCGGGAGAACGCTTTCGCGGGGGCAAGTGGCGGAGGGCGTGGGATTCGAACCGCTGGGCGGTCTGAGCTAATAATGGCGTTGCGCCCGCAAAAAACGAGCCACAGAAGCGCAATTCCATTATGGCTCCACCTCCACATTCGAGACACCATCATCGAAGTTAGGCTCCGGTCCGTTGAGCGCGAACTCGGCGGCGGGCGCTGATCCTGACGGTTCGGCGTCCTCGATCTCGCGTATAGCGACAGGCACAGACTGCGCGTGCGCCATGATCGCGGCGGCGAGATTGCGAATCGGCGTGTCCTGCTCCTCGCGCTCGAACATGCCCAGATGCTTGGCGATGCTTTCCAGCGCCTTGCCACGGTCCTGAAACTTCACCTCAATGCCGTGCTGGGTTTCCTTCACGCCATCGAAGAGCGCCAGCGTTGCCTCGCTCAGATCGCGTGTGTCGCGGACATGGGTGACGACATGGCCCAGACCATCACACTCAGGGCAATCCTCTGCCGGGTCCACGATTGCGCTATAACCGTAGCCTCCCAGATCGCGGGGGATCGAGGGCGGCACACCATCCCACTCGCCTGCCTCGATCAGCGCACGGGCCGCCTCGCGATCCTCTGCGGACGGAAAGACGCTGAACAGCGCGCGATCAAGCGCATCGCCATACTCGCGCTCGGTGCGCCACTGGTATTCGTGGTTGGCCCCGTGGCAGTAGCGGCACGCAATACGGCGGCTCTGAACGATGTCGGCGGGTGAGGCGTTGGCGATCGCCCACCAGCGACGAGCGACATCGACAACGCGGATCTGCGCGCTCTCTTCGATGGTTTTGCGGCCCCGGGCGATGGCAACCTTGATGTTGGGTTTTGTTAGTAGGTGGCTCGCTTGGAACCGGGCTGATCTGGGACTGTATCCGGCACGTCTGGCGGCTTCTGCACCGTTTTGGGTTTCTAGGTAGCTGATAACGAACACGCGCTCCCTAGCTGATAGGCGCAGCCCATCTAGGTATTCAGTTGTAAGTGATTTGGTGGCTGGCTCCGTCACTATTGCCCTGCCCCTGATGCTTTGTGCGACCCTTGCTGCACTCCTTTTGTCGGAGTATCGACGGGCGATGAGATCGCTTGATTGCTCGCATCTGCTGGACGCGCGCCTTGGTCGTCTGCAAGTGCCTTGACCGCGTCGGCCGCACAGCCGAACGAGCCAAGAGTCTTAACTTGGGATTTCAGGGGACCATCCGTCGAGACGATCCAGCCGCTGTTGGCGGCCGAGTTGAACGTCAGAGAAACCGTGTCCGAGAAGGCGAGGATGAACGGGGCGGTTTGAGTGGCGTGTTTCACACCATCTCCTCCGCACAGATTGGCATCCGTTTGACCGGCGACCTCTTCGGACCGCACCCTACATCGCGATAAATCCCCGCTGCGTCGTCGTGCTTCTGCTTGGCCTCATCCTCCATTCGGCGAGCGGCATCCTCACCGTAGGCACTCTTCTGAGACGCGTACAAGTACGCCCTGTATTTGCCTACCTGATCCTGCGAGACAAGCCCGCTGCGTAGGAGCTCGACGGCCCGGCAACCGTACAGCCACTCATCGCCGACCGACTCTCCGGCGTTGATCCGCTTCGCGTTGACTGCCACTGGATCAAGCCGCCACTCCGCGTGGTCGCGGTCCAGCCGCGTCGCCGATTTGTTAACGTTAGACGCAACGGCTCCAAGTTCTTGAACTGTGGGCCAGGCGACGGTTTTCATCTGGTAATCCAGCTGATCCGTAACCTTTTCCAGCCACTTGAGATGGCCATGCATCGGAGCGAGTTTGACAAGCGCGCGCATCAGCGCGTCCATTTCGGCTTCAAGCGCCGCAGGATCCGCCTTGAGGCTGTTACGCGGGCTGTACCGGCCCAACCATTTAGCGAAGTCTTCCGTCAGGCTTTTGGTTCTCGTGGTCATTTGTCCAGCTCCGGATGTTTTTTGATGAAGGCAGTAGAATCGAATTTCACTTGGGTCGGCGGCGGCCGTGCACTTCTGCCGGAGGAGGCCTGAGGTTTCAGGGGTGCCGCTGACTTGGTACCGGCGAGGCGCTGCATCGGCCGATCAAAAAACTTGAAGGATGACGGCGGACCGTCGCGCTTGCTCGCCATGACCTCGAGCACAACGGTGATCTGCTCTGCCTCGCTCAGGCCCAGTTCCGACCACGCAGCTGCGTGGGTCATGTCCTCCTGACGTCCGATCCGACGTCCACCGTGGCCGGTCATTCCTGAGACCGGATCGGCTCCCATTGCGGCGAGCAGCTTTTCCCGATGGGTTGGATTTGTTTCGACCGAAAGATTGGCCTCGCGCGCACTCGCGCCACCACCACCACCATATATCTGGTTCTGGTTCTGGTTCGCATTGCTTGGGGATTTCTCTGGCATTGCGCGTGCATCGTCGAGATGCTGTTTTTGTTCAGTTTTTCCCCAACGTGCCTTTGCTGCTTTTTGACCTCTGTCGCTGGCTTTTTCGATTTGATTTCGGGCCTTGCGCAGTTCTTTTTCTACACGTGTGTCAATGAGCGTTCAAAACTGACCCGGTTTCAGCGATTAAATTTGACCCACCCTATGTGGCGCAAAGCCCCCAGG
>NZ_JBLWVF010000009.1:0-157210 GCF_048268605.1 Primorskyibacter flagellatus | reverse complement strand
GCATCACCGCCCGGCTGACGATGTTCTCCGAGGCGATCAGCTCGATCTCGTCGCGCTGGCGGCCAAGCTCGCCCGTGATCGCGGCAAAAACATCCGCGTCACGATCAGAAAGCGGTTCAGTGAAAAATCCAGCGGCGCGGTGGGGAGCATTCATGTCTGCATTTCCTTCGATATTGGGGCTATCCGGTCCAACCAAGTGCGGCGGCAACACAATTCATAGATTGCATCAGCGGCACACTTCCCGGACCATCTGTTTTCGAACGGCTGTCTTTCAGCAACGCGATCTGCATATCGTGCACGCGGTCCAGTTCGCCCCGCACGCGCGAAAAGCGACTGCTCATCATGGGGAAACGGGCACCGATCTGGCCGGAGCCGGTGATCGTGCGCAGGCATTGGCAGCTTGCCTCGTACTCGCGCTGGATCATTCCGAATATGTTGTCGCGAATGTCGGTATCGGCAAGCAGTTGGGCATAGCGCGCCGCCACATCCATATCCGTATGGAACAGCGACTTTTCCACTTCGTCCACGATCAGCCGGAAAAGCGGCGATTGCGCGAACATGGCCCGCAGCAGCACATCGCCCTCTTCCTTGCGGAACCGTCGAAAAGAGGTGATCGCGGACCCGAATCCATACCAGCCCGTGATAAGGTGACGGTTCTGCGACCATGCAAAAACCCACGGGATCGCGCGCAGATCATCAAGGCTTTCGGCCCCGAAACGCCGCGCCGGGCGTGACCCCATCTTGAGCATCGCCAGCTCCTCGACCGGGCTGGCATATTGGAAATAGCTCACGAAGCCGGGCTGGTGCAGCAAAGTGCTATAGGCGGTCTGCGACATTCCCGACAGCGCCTCCAGCGCGTCGTGATAATCGGGCCTGTTTTCGGGCGTGTCTTTGCTCAGCGACCGTGCAAGAACCGAGGATGCGAGCAGTTCCAGTTCATGTTGGGCAGTGCCGCGATTGGCAAACTTGGACGAAACGACCTCGCCCTGTTCGGTGGTACGCAGCTTGCCGTGCACAGTGCCATGGGGCTGGGCCGCGATGGCACGTTCCGTCGGCGCGCCACCCCGGCTGACCGACCCGCCGCGCCCGTGGAAAAAGACGGGGCGGCAATCATGTGCCTTGAGACTGCGGGTGATGTTGCGCTGCGCCTTTTCCAATTCCCAGGTGGAACAGATGAATCCACCATCCTTGTTGCTGTCGGAATAGCCCAGCATCACCTCGATCTGATTGTCGCGGCCGACAAGGCTGCGCCGGGCCAGCGGCACCTTCAGCAACTGGTCCAGAATCTGTGGTGCAGCGCGCAGGTCATCTATCGTCTCAAAAAGCGGGACAACAGCCAGGTCCAGCTTTTCGGCCCCAAAGCCGGCGTATCGCGCCAGCAAATAGACCCCAAGAAGGTCGTCACAAGACCGCGTCATCGACAGGATAAACGGACCCATCGCCTGCGGATCGCCGCCCAGAGATGCCTGTCGCATCAGTGTCAGCAACGCCATCATTTCGCGGGCTTCGTCGCCCAGCTTGTCGTGATCAACCCACCGCAGATCAGCGCTGCCCAGATCCTGCCGCAGACGTGCCGACCATTCAGGTGTTCCATATTCAGGCGGGGTTTCGGTCAACGCCCAGATTTCGGCGATCACGCGGGTGGTCACGGAAGAGTTTTGCCGGACGTCCAGCGTAACGGTCCGGAACCCGAACACCTCCGCCTGCCAGCGGATCGGCTGGATGTGTCGGGCCGCCAACCGGGCGGCACCGATTGCGACAAGGCCGTCCTCGATCCGGCGCAGATCCTGAATAAAGTCCCGAACCTGCCGATACGTCCCTGCCCCACCTGATTGCGTGGCCTTTATGCGCCGCGCAATCGCGCTCAGCGCCTGACGAAAATGCTCGCCGGGATTGGGGTGGAGGGGGCTGTCGGCAGGTGGCGCTGCATCTATGATCTTTGCCAGCACTTCAAGCGTCTCAGACGGCAGTCCGGCAATCGCGGTGCTGACACTGATGTGGCGCGCGGCATCGGTCAGTTCGGACACATATCGCGCGAGGATGGTTGCCCGGTTCCTCTCCAGCGCGGCGCGCGTGGTCTGCGTTGTGACATTGGGGTTGCCGTCGCGATCCCCACCGATCCAGGAATGGAAATGCACACAAGGCGACGTATTGCCCCCGATACCGAAGCGGCTTTGCGCGGCATCATGGAACCTGTGATAGAGTTCGGGCACCGCGTCGAACAGCGCATCGCGGAAAAACTGCAAGCCCCATTCGATTTCATCCTCGGGCGTGGGGCGTTGCAAACGCAACTCACCGGTCAGCCACAGAAGGTCGATTTCGCTTTCCAGATCGCGCATGAGGTCGCGCCGTTCGCGCGGCGTCCAACGGCGGGTTTCCAGCTTCACCAGACCGCGATATATGCGGCGATGAATCTCCAATACGGTCACGCGCTTTGCTTCGGTCGGGTGGGCCGTCAGCGTCGGACCGACAGACAGGCGCTGCGCGGCATCGTCGAATTCCGACCGCGACACATCGGCCGCGTCAGCCAGTGCTCTGGCAAAGCTGCCACTCACCGCATCGGCACCGTCTTTGGTCTCTGCCTCGCGCCGGGCCCGCATCGCGGCGTTTTCCTCGACAATCTTGAGAAGCTGAAACCAGATGTTCAGTGCCTGAAGGTAGCTGGCCTGATCCTTGCCTTGCGGCAGGGAGCCATCAGAGCTGTCGAGCAAAGGCAGGGCCTGCGGCGCGCGATGTGAGATCACATTGCGCCACAGTTCCTGCACCTCGGTCCGCAGGGTGTCGGCATAGGCATCGGACACTGCAAGAGCGTGCTCCGGCCCGGTGGACGCCTCGGCTTGTGCCATCAGTTGACCCTGTCCCTCGGTTCGCGCCCTTCAAAGAAATCGCGCAGGTTATCAATGACCCTGAAGCCCATCGCCTCGCGGGATTCGTGGGTGGCGCTGCCCAGATGCGGCAGCATCACCAGACGGTCACAGTCCAGAAGGGCCGGATTGATCCGCGGTTCGCCCACGAACACATCAAGTGCTGCCCCTCCGATCGTGTTGAACCAAAGCGCCTGCGACAGCGCCAGTTCGTCTATCACCTCGCCACGGGCCGTGTTGATAAGGAAGGCATCCGGTTTCATCAGTTCCAGCCGGGCAGAGTTGATCATGTTGCGGTTTTCGGCACCGCCCGGACAATGCAGCGAAACGAAATCGCAAAGCGGCATCAGCGTTTCGATGTCATCGACCTGGGTGGCGTTGCATTGCGCCAGCACTTCGGGCGCGACCTTGCTGCGGTTTTGCACCACGATCTTCATGCCGAAACCATGATGCGCCCGGCGGGCAACCTCCTGACCGATCCTGCCGAACCCGATGATCCCGAGCGTCTTGCCCGAGACCTTGGTTCCAACCAGATGGGTCGGCCGCCATCCCGTCCAGCGGCCTTCGCGGATCTCACGTTCGCCTTCGCCTGCCCGCCTTGCAACCATCAGCAAAAGCGTCATGGCAAGGTCGGCGGTACATTCGCTCAGGACATCCGGTGTGTTCGTGACGGTGATCCCAAGATCATTCGCGGCGGCGATGTCGATATGGGTATAGCCGACCCCATAATTGGCGATGATCCTGGTCTGTACAGACTTCATCTGCATCGCCTCGCCGCCGATTGAATCGGTGACGGTGGGCAGAACCGCATCACAGGAAGACAGCGCCGCCCGAAAATCTTCCGGGCCAAGCGGTTTGTCCGATGTGTTGAGAACCGTATCGAAACTTTCGGAAAGTTGCGCTTCGACCGCTGCGGGCCAGCGACGCGTGACCAGAACCTTGGGCTTCACCATTGGAACAACCTCCTATTGCATGACACGTTCGATGGTTTCACCGATCACCGCAGGGTTTTCGGCAACGGTCACGCCGGCGGCGGTCAGAATTTCCACCTTTTCGCTGGCGCTTTCCCCGAAGGCCGAGATGATCGCCCCGGCATGTCCCATCGTGCGGCCCTTCGGTGCGGTCAGACCGGCCACATAGGCAATCACCGGCTTGCTGATATGATCGCGGATATATTCGGCGGCTTCGGCCTCCTGTGGTCCGCCGATCTCGCCGATCATGCAGATGATGTGCGTGTCCGGGTCATTCTCGAACTGTTCAAGAATATCGCGGAAGGACGATCCGTTGATCGGATCGCCGCCGATCCCGACCGAGGTGGAGACGCCGATCCCGCGCTCCTTGAGCTGTGCGGCGGCCTCATATCCCAACGTGCCTGACCGCCCGACGATGCCCACATTGCCTTGCAGATAGATATGTCCGGGCATGATCCCCAGAAGCGCCTTGCCGGGGCTGATCGTTCCGGCACAATTGGGCCCGGTCAGCACCATGCGCCGCTCTTTCGGATAGCGGTACATGTAGCGTTTCACGCGGATCATGTCCTGCGCGGGAATGCCGTCGGTAATGCAGACGCAATACCGGACACCGGCATCGGCTGCTTCCATGATGCTGTCGGCCGCAAAGGGGGGCGGAACAAAAACCAGCGTCGCCTCGGCACCCGTTTCGGCGACGGCTTCCTTCATCGTGTTGAAGACGGGAACGCCTTCGACGGTTTCGCCGCCCTTGCCGGGAACGACACCGCCGACGACATTGGTGCCATATTCGATCATGTCCTTGGTATGGAACCGGGCCATTTTGCCGGTAATTCCCTGCACAAGCACTTTCGTGTCGCGGTCCAGATAGATGCTCATTACACGGCCCTCACTTTGGTGCTTTGATCAAGATCGCTCTGCCATGCGCCGACGGCGCGTTCAGCGGCTTCGACAAGGGTCGTTGCCCTGATAAGTGGCAGACCGCTTTCGGCGAGGATCTTCTGACCCTCCTCGACATTGGTTCCGGCAAGGCGCACGATCACCGGCACGTTGACTTCGACTTCGCGCAGCGCCTTCACCACGCCTTCGGCCACCCAGTCACACCGGTTGATGCCGGCAAAAATATTGACAAGGATCGCTTCGACCTTGGCGTCGGACAAAACCAGACGGAATGCCTTGGCAACCCGTTCAGGCGTTGCGCCGCCCCCGATATCGAGGAAATTCGCGGGTTCGCCGCCGGCAAGCATGATTGTGTCCATCGTGGCCATTGCAAGCCCGGCACCGTTGACGATGCAGCCGATATTGCCATCCAGACCGACATAGGACAGTCCGCGGTCGGCCGCGCGGCTTTCGCGCGGATCTTCCTGCGATTTGTCGCGCAGTTCGGAAATCTGCGGATGCCGGAACAGCGCATTGTCGTCAAAGGTCATCTTGGCGTCGAGCGCCAGGATCCGACTGTCCCCGGTGATGACCAACGGATTGATTTCAACCATGGTGGCGTCAAGCTCGGTGAAAGCGCGGAAACATCCCTGAAGGGTGCGCACCATCTGCTGCACCATCCCTGCGTCGATCCCCAGCTTGAACGCGATCTCGCGACACTGGAATTCCTGCAAACCCACAGCCGGTTCGACGGTGGCGCGCACGATACTGTCGGGCCGGTCGGCCGAGATGTCCTCGATCTCCATTCCGCCTTCGGCGCTCGCCACGATCATCACGCGCTGGCTTGTCCGGTCCAGAACGAAGCCCAGATAGATCTCGCGGTCGATCGGCACCGCCGCCTCGACATAGACACGGTAGATGCCTTTGCCTTCGGGGCCGGTCTGATGCGTGACCAGCCTGCGACCGAACATGTTTTCCGTGACTTCCTGGATTTCGACGTCGCTGTTGCAAACCTTGACGCCACCGGCCAAGCCTCGCCCGCCGGCGTGGATCTGCGCCTTGACCACCCAACGCTCACCACCCATTTCGCGGGCGCGATATGCGGCCTGTTCAGGGCTGTAAGCCAGTGCCCCAGCAGGCACCTCTACGCCAAAGTTGCTCAGCACTTCCTTGGCCTGATACTCGTGAATATCCATAGTTCTGTTCCTCCCGGTGACAGATTATTCCGCTGCGATATCGGTGTCGTAATGCCGGTTCAGCCCATCGCGGACCGCATCGGTGTCGATCTTGGCGCCCAATTCGCGCATCGCCTCGCCAAACCGTGTCGCGATCTCAAGGATCGCTTCCTGCGTCAGCAGGTTGAGAATACCGATACGGATCTGCACCGGTTGCGACAGTGTCGGCCAGATACCGAAACCGTTGGCCCGACAGTGCTGCACCAGTTCCATCTCGCGGCCTGCCAATTCCTCGGGCAGGTTCAGCACCACCAGCGACGTCATGTTCGACGACACCTTGCACCCCATTGTCGTCACGGCTTCGCGGAGCGCTGCCTCGTGGAAGGCATAATCCCGTGCGCGCTGTGCGACGCCATGTTGAAGGGTGATCCGCAGTGCCTCGTGGAAGGCGGCGACCGCATAGGGGCTGTGCGTGCGGTGATAGACACCCTTCTCGGCATCCTTGCCGTCGATAATGCCCCAGTGACGCGCTTCGAGGATCGGATGATGCACGAAGCTGCGGCAGCCTGTGGATTTCAGAACGTCGATATAACGATCGGTGAAGGACACCGGAGCGTAGGTCAGCGGCAGGCAGCAGATACCTTTCTGCGGGCACGAGGCCCACCCATGCACGCCGCGGAAATCGTCAATCCGGAAATCCTCGACGCCCAGCGACGACACAGCGTCGATCAGGCCCATGACATCATGGCGCTCGCAGGCATCCGAGAACCCGCGCAGATCGTTGATCCGGCCTGAACCGGTTTCCCAATGCGCCATCGCGGCCCATTTCGGTTTATGCTCTGCCAGGGCTTTTTCAACGATTTCGCCGCTGACTGACTCGCCATGCGGCACGTCGATGATGGTGACAGAGGCGGGCTTGGGGTCAAGTGGATTGGCTGCGAGTTCCTCGGCCGTCGCTGCTTTCATGCGGACAGTCAGACCGTCGATCCCTGAAAACGTACCATTGTTGAACACGACGACCTTGTCGCCCGGCATCACCGCGTTGAACATTACGTCCAGGCCGCTCCACCCCGTACCGGCAACGCCGAAAGTATGAACGTTGCGCGTACCCATTACATCGCGCAACATGTGTTTGGCCTCGACCATGCCGCGCAACACGTCGGGCTGCATATGATCGGCGACGCCCGCAGCGGTGAAACGCTGCAACACACGAGGATCGGTATTGCCGGGCCCAGGCCCTGCGGCAAGAGTTTGCGGAATGTCGAGCTGCGGGAAGATCTCAGTGTCGGTCATGCTGATATTTTTCCTATCAGTTAATTTCCAGTCCTCTTCAGGAAACACCTACTCGACAAACCACACAACATCCGTCATTACTGCTTTTGGGTATCTAAATGGGTGGTAATTTTCCTATTCTTTCAGGCAAGAATGCTACGGTATACAGATTTTACCCCTACCCAGAGGTATGGTTTATTCAGATAAAGGCTATGATTTGATATGGTTAAGGAAATCGCACCACCGATCAGCATCATGTTGGCCGACAGCAATCCGCTCGTTCTGTCGGCGATGTCCGCCTATTTCGAACGCGACAAGCGATTCTCTTTGATTGCGACCTCCGCCACCGCAGAGGGCTTTCTTGGGACGGTCATGCGCGTGCCGGTACAGGTCGGTGTCATCGACTGGAATCTGCCCGTGCTGGGCGGTGCCAGGCTGCTGGAAGTGCTGCGCGAGCACGAAAAAGCACCGCGGCTTGTCGTCTATGCGGATGAGAACAGCGATGCGCATCGCGGGGCGATGGCGGCAGGTGCGGCCGGTTTTGTCGCGCGGAACGGCCCTGTCGAGGGGTTGCTTGACACCTGCATCGCGGTCGCGGCGGGCCAGATGGTCTTTCCGTTTCTCGATGTGCGCGACCTTCAGAAGGATCCGATCCATTCCCTGTCGCGGCGGGAACGGATCATGCTTGAGGCGCTGTCGAAAGGTCTGACCAATCGCGAGCTTTCGAAGGAATTGGATATTTCGATAAACACCGTGAAATTCCATCTCTCGAACCTGTTCGAAAAACTCTCGGTCAGGAACCGGGCGCAAGCGATCGCTTTCTACTACAGCAGCCGCTTGCCCGGAGAACGTGCCTCGCGTCAGCAAGCAAAAGAATGACCCAGTTTGACAGGCTCGGAATTATTTTCTTGACAGGAAACTATTCTTCCTACTTGCATAGGGGCTGCCAGAGCAATGACCGCCAAGGAGCATAGAACATGAGTTTCCATCCAATCGAACAGGCCCCCGGACGCCTGAACAGAAGCGAGTTGGCCGTTCCCGGAAGTCAGCCGCAAATGTTTGAAAAAGCAGCTGATTCCGACGCCGACGTGATCTTTCTGGATCTCGAAGATGCCGTCGCTCCCGACGAAAAATTGCAAGCCCGAAAGAACATCATCAAGGCGTTGAATGAAATCGACTGGGGACGAAAATCCATGTCGATTCGAATCAACGGGCTGGATACGCACTACATGTATCGCGACGTTGTCGACATCGTTGAACAGGCCGGGGAACGTCTGGACCTGATCATGATACCCAAAGTTGGCACTGCCGCAGATGTCTACGCGGTGGACATGTTGGTGACTCAAATCGAGGATGCCACAGGTCTGAAAAAGCGCATCGGCTTCGAGCACATCATCGAAACAGCCCTTGGCATGCAAAACGTATACGCGATCGCCGCCGCATCCAAACGCAACGAAAGCCTGCATTTCGGCGTCGCGGATTACGCCGCAAGCACCCGCGCCCGCACGACGGTTATCGGTGGCGTGAACGAACATTATTCCGTGCTGACGGATCCGGACGGTGACGGAAATCGCCAAACCCATTGGGGCGATATGTGGCATTACGCCATTTCACGCATGGTTGTCGCTGCCCGCGCCAACGGTCTGCGCCCACTGGACGGCCCGTTCGGCGATTTTTCCGATCCCGATGGGTTCAAGGCAGCCGCCTACCGTGCTGCCGTCATCGGCTGCGAGGGGAAATGGGCCATCCATCCCAGCCAGATCGCCCTTGCAAACGAGGTGATGAGCCCTTCCAAAGACGAGGTGGATCGGGCCGAACGTATCCTCAAGGCGATGGCCGAAGCCGAAGCGGCAGGCAAAGGTGCTGTATCGCTTGATGGCCGTCTGATCGACTATGCCTCCATCCGCCAAGCCGAAGTCCTGGTGGAGAAGGCCAAGCAGATCAGCGCCGGCTAGCATTATGGCTGACGCGCATTCTGGCGCGTCAGCCGTCTACCCATCCCGTGAATGTCGCCGCTGCTGCCTTGCAGTAGCATGACAGTATCGGGCGCACCCGTCGGCACACCCCTCCCGGCCGACGGGTGCCATTTTCCATTCGACGCTCGATAAAATCGCTCTTGCAGTGCTTCGTCGGCTGAATGCAAAAAAGGCGCGTCTGACCCGACAGACGCGCTTACAATGCGATCACTCAGAAAGCGTCAAAGAAGATTATCAGGTTTTCTGCGGTCCCTCGGTCGCTGGGACACCCCAGGCACCCAAATCGTTGACCAGAAGCATCGCCACACGCCGGAGCACGCCGCGCAATCGTTCGACTTCAGGTCCGGCAAGCCCGTTGGCTTCGAGTGCCTTATCCATACAGGTCAACCAGTTTTCGGCTTCCGCTTCTGAAATCGGCACATGTTCATGCATCAATTTCACGTCCATATGGCCGAATTTCTCTTCGTAATAGCGCCGACCACCCAGAAAACCGGACATGAAGTTGAACTGTTCCAGCCGGACATGCGCCAACCCATGGCCCCGGTCATGCATCTTCTTGATCTCGGCACCTTCGGGCATCGTCTCGATGAGGTCGTAAAAATCATTCACCAGCTTGCGCAGCGCGTCTTCGCCGCCGATCTGTTCCAGCATGCTCTGCTTCATGTTCGTCCTCCTTCCTCTCAAAAAGAGACCCGCCAAGATGCAGTCAGCCTCAGCAGATCCAGCCAACCTCCTTCTGACGCTGGTGCGCGATCATCGCGTTGCGCATCAGAATGGCCACCGTCACCGGCCCCACCCCGCCCGGCACAGGCGTCACCCAACCGGCGACCTCCTTGACGGCAGCCGTATCAACATCTCCGACGATCTGGGTTTTACCGGATGCGTCGGTGATCTGGTTGATACCAATATCGATCACGACCGCGCCCGGCTTGACCATATCAGCCCCGATCAGATGCGGTTTCCCCACCGCAACCACCAGGACATCCGCGCGCCGCGAATGCATCGCAAGCGCCCTGGTCATGTGATGACAGACGGTGACGGTCGCACCCTCCGCCATCAAAAGCAAAGCCGCCGGCTTGCCGACGATCTCCGAATGGCCGACCATGACAACTTCGAGCCCCTTGAGCTCCAATCCGGTTTCCCTGATCAGTTCAACCGCCGCCGCCGCCGTACAGGGTGCCAGCGCCATGTCTGAATAGACGATATTTCCGATGGAGGCGGGGTTCATACCCTCCACATCCTTCAACGGATGAATAGCCGACTGCAACGAGCGGACATTGATATGATCCGGAACAGGACGTTGCAGAATGATGCCAACAATGCTGGGATCGTCGTTCATCTCGACGATCAGTTGCTTGCACTCTTCCTGGCTGACCTCATCGCTCCAGAGCTCTTGATAGAAACGCAGGCCGGCCTTTTGCGCGGCCAGCGCCTGATTGCGCACATAGACCGCGACTTCGGGGCTGTCGCCGATACTGACGGAAACCAGCCGAGCCCCCTTCTGGCCGATATCGGCACCCGCGAAATAGGCGGATACGTCATCCAGAATACGCGCCATGACGGCCTTGCCGTCGATCAGCCGATGGTCTTGTGGCGCATCCTTCACGCCGTGAGTCCCTCAGGTTCAGCAAGCCCATTCGCCCGGCAACAGGCCGTCACGGTGTTCGCCAGCAAACAGGCAATGGTCATCGGGCCGACACCACCCGGCACTGGCGTGATCGCGCCTGCCACGGCGGCACAGCTGTCGAAATCGGCATCGCCGACCAGCTTGTTCTTGCCGTCACGCTCGATACGGTTGATGCCGACATCAATCACGGTCGCGCCTGGCTTGATCCAGTCGCCCGGCACCATCTCGGGCCGCCCCACGGCGGCAACGACGATATCGGCGCGGCGCACCACGTCGGCAAGATCCTTCGTGCGGCTATGCGCGATGGTCACGGTGCAGCTGTCTCCCAGCAACAATTGCGCCATCGGCTTGCCCACGATATTGGACCGTCCAATGACAACCGCGTCCATTCCCGACAGGCTGCCATGGTGGTCTCGCAGCATCATGAGACAGCCCAGCGGCGTGCAGGGCACCATGCTTTTCTGCCCGGTGCCCAACAGTCCCACGTTGGAAATGTGAAACCCGTCGACATCCTTTTCCGGCGCGACCGAATTGATCACCAGATCTTCGTCCAGATGTTTCGGCAAAGGCAGTTGCACCAGAATGCCGTGAATCTCGGGATCATTGTTCAACTGGTCGATCAGTGACAGCAGATCGGCTTCTGACGTATCGGCATCCAGCTTGTGCTCGACCGAATTCATGCCGACCTCGACCGTCATCTTGCCCTTTGAACGGACATAGACCTGCGATGCCGGATCTTCGCCGACAAGCACAACCGCCAGACCCGGCTTGACGCCATGGTCTGTCTTCAATCGCTTCACATGCTCAGCCACCTGTTCGCGCACGCGTGCCGCGAATGCCTTGCCGTCGATGATTGTCGCTGTCATCGGATTACCTTCTTGTTTGTCTGGGCCGGAATATCCACCACCAAAAGTCAGGACCAGGCGGCAGATGGGAGGGTGGGCGGGGCGTCGGCGCAGCCGCGCGACGTCCCGCCCGTCAAGTCAAAACAACCCTTCGACGTCGCCGTCTGCGTTGAGCCGAATATTCTCCGCCGAAGGCACGCGCGGCAGGCCGGGCATGGTCATGATCTCACCGCAGATCACCACCACGAAACCCGCGCCCGCACTCAGACGAACCTCGCGGACCGGCACGCTGAACCCGGTAGGCGCGCCGCGACGATCGGGATCGGTGGTAAAGCTGTATTGGGTCTTGGCCATGCAGATTGGCAGATTGCCATATCCCTGCGCTTCCCATTCCTTGAGCTGATTGCGAACCTTCTGATCCGCCAGTACCTCATCGGCGCGGTAGATCCGCTTGGCCACGGTTTCGATCTTCTGCATCAGTGGCATTTCGTCGGGATAGATCGGCGAGAAATTGGCGCTTTCACCATCGGCGATTTCGGCCACACGCGTCGCCAGATCGGCAGACCCTTCGGACCCCAACTCCCAATGCCGCGACAGGATCGCCTCGGACCCCTGCCCCTTGACATATTCCTTGACCGCATCAACCTCGGCATCGGTATCCGTCACGAAATGGTTGATCGCAACGACCACCGGCACACCAAAGGATTTCACGTTCTCGATATGGCGGCCCAGGTTCGCGCAGCCCTTCTTGACCGCGTCCACGTTCTCGGCACCCAGATCAGCCTTGGCAACGCCACCGTTCATCTTCATCGCCCGCACCGTGGCGACCAGCACCACACAGGACGGTGCCAGACCGGCCTTGCGGCATTTGATATTCATGAACTTCTCGGCACCCAGATCAGCACCGAAACCGGCTTCGGTCACGACGTAATCCGCAAGCTTCAGAGCGGTGGTTGTGGCGATGACCGAATTACAGCCATGCGCGATATTGGCGAAAGGTCCGCCATGCACAAAGGCCGGGTTGTTTTCCAGCGTCTGCACCAGGTTGGGCTGCATCGCGTCCTTCAGCAGAACGGTCATCGCGCCGTCGGCCTTGATGTCGCGGGCAAAGACCGGAGTCTTGTCGCGGCGATAGGCCACGATCATATCGCCAAGTCGTTTTTGCAGGTCTTCCAGATTCCGGGCGAGACACAAGATCGCCATGACCTCGGACGCGACGGTAATGTCGAACCCGGTTTCGCGCGGGAAGCCGTTGGCCACGCCGCCCAGGCTGGCAGTGATCTGGCGCAGCGCGCGGTCGTTCATGTCGACGATGCGGCGCCAAACGACGCGGCGCGTGTCGATCTCAAGCTCGTTGCCCCAGTAGATGTGGTTGTCGATCATCGCCGACAGCAACGAATGGGCAGAGGTGATCGCGTGGAAATCGCCCGTGAAATGCAGGTTCATTTCTTCCATCGGAACGATCTGTGCATAGCCGCCACCCGCAGCGCCACCCTTCATGCCGAAGTTCGGTCCAAGCGAGGCTTCGCGGATACAAACGGCCGCTTTCTTGCCGATCCGGTTCAGACCGTCGCCCAGACCCACGGTTGTTGTCGTCTTGCCTTCACCGGCAGGTGTCGGGTTGATCGCGGTGACAAGGATCAGCTTGCCATTGCTATTCTTCTGCACCCCGTCGATGAAGGTCTGGCTGACCTTCGCCTTGTCGTGGCCGTAGGGCAGCAGATCGTCGCTGCCGATGCCCAATTTCTCGCCGATCTCCTGGATGGGTCGTTTCTTCGCTTCGCGGGCGATTTGGATGTCGGTCTTGAAGGCCATTTGGTCGTGCTCCCTGTCAGGATTGAGTGCTGTGGTCTGTTGGATTGCCGATCATTCGGCAACCAATGCGCTGTCCGGCGCCTTTTCCACCCGGACGGCGGCGAACTTGAATTCCGGAATCTTGCCATAAGGGTCGATCGCCGGGTTGGTGAGAATATTGGCCGCGGCCTCGACATAGGCAAACGGCAGAAACACCATATCCTCCGAGATGGCGCGATCTGCTCGGGCCATGATCGTAATCGTACCCCGCCTGGTCGTCAGGTTGATCATCCCGCCCGGCTCCACGCCCATCTTGCGCAAGGTTTTTGGATGCAGCGACGCGTTGGCCTCTGGCTCGACCGAATCGAGCACCTTGGCGCGGCGCGTCATTGATCCGGTATGCCAGTGCTCAAGCTGACGACCCGTGGTCAGGATCATCGGATACTCGGCGTCGGGCACCTCGTCAGGCGCGATCACGCTGGCGGGCGTGAACTTCGCACGACCATCAGGGCGCGGGAATCCATCCCCGAACACAACGGGCTGACCGGGATCTTCAGGTGACAGCGACGGGTAGGTCACCGCCTCGGTTTTCAGGCGTTCCCATGTGATGTTGTCAAGAGAGCGCATATTCACTGCCATCTCTTCGAACACCTGACCGGGATCAGTATAGGTCCAGCCCAGGCCAAGACGCTTGGCGAGTTCAACCTCAATCCACCAGTCCTCTTTCGCGTCGCCCGGCGGTGGCACGGCCTGACGCACCATCTGCACCTGCCGGTTGGTGTTGCTGACCGTGCCGGATTTCTCATACAGGGTCGAGGCGGGCAGAAGGACATCGGCATAGTTCGCCGTCTCGGTCAGGAAGATGTCCTGAACCACCAGATGCTCCAGCTTGGCAAACGCCTCGCGGGCGTGATCCACATCCGGGTCCGACATCGCCGGGTTCTCGCCCAGAATATACATCGACCGGGTGTTGCCGGCATGAATGTCATCGACGATCTCGGTGACGGTCAGACCCTTCTCATTGCTGAAGTCCTCGCTGCCCCAAACGTCCGTGAACGCTTTGCGGACATTGTCATCCGTGACGGACTGGTAGTCCGGCAAGAACATCGGAACCAGACCCGCATCGGACGCGCCCTGCACGTTGTTCTGCCCGCGCAATGGGTGAAGTCCGGTGCCCGGCCGTCCAATCTGACCCGTCATCAGCGCCAGTGAAATCAGGCAGCGCGAATTGTCTGTGCCGTGAATGTGCTGGGAAACGCCCATGCCCCAGAAGATCATCGCGGATTTGGCCCCGGCGAAGGTCCGTGCCACGTCGCGCAGCACATCTGCCTCGATGCCGCAGATCTCGGCCATCTTTTCCGGGCTGAAATCCTTCAGATGGGCCTTCTCGGCTTCCCAGTTTTCGGTATAGGCGTCGATATACTGCTGATCGTAAAGCTTTTCCTCGACGATCACATGCATGATCGCGTTCAGCATCGACACGTCCGCGCCGGGGCGGAACTGCAACATATGGCTGGCGAAACGGCGCAAACCGACTCCGCGCGGGTCCATGACGATCAGCTTGCCACCGCGCTTGGTGAACTGCTTGAAGAACGTGGCGGCGACGGGGTGGTTTTCCACCGGGTTGGCCCCGATGATGATCGCCACATCGGCATTTTCGATCTCGTTGAAGGTCGCCGTGACAGCACCGGACCCGACGTTTTCGATCAGAGCGGTTACCGAGGACGCGTGGCACAGGCGCGTGCAGTGGTCGACGTTGTTATGCTTGAACCCTTCGCGGATCAGCTTCTGAAACAGATAAGCTTCTTCGTTGGTGCATTTGGCAGAGCCGAAGCCCGCGACAGCCTTGCCGCCATGCGCCTGCGCGATCCGCGCCATGCCACCGGCCGCGAAGTCGAGCGCCTCGTCCCAGCTGGCTTCGCGGAAATGGGTGGACAGATCGCCCGGATCGACGTTCAGCCCCTTGGGCGGCGCGTTCTCGCGGCGGATCATCGGTTTGGTCAGGCGGTGGGGGTGGTGGATATAGTCGAAACCGAACCGCCCCTTGACGCAAAGCCGTCCTTCGTTTGCAGGACCATTGATCCCGTCCACATATTTGACGCGGCCATCCTTGACCTTGAGGCTGACCTGACAGCCCACACCGCAGAACGGGCAGACGGATTCAACCTCTTTGTCGAAATCGGCACTGTCGCCGACCTGCGCCTCGTCCACCACCGTGGCGGGCATCAAAGCCCCTGTCGGGCAGGCCTGCACACATTCGCCGCAGGCCACACAGGTACTGTCGCCCATCGGGTCGGCCAGATCGAATGTCGGATAGGCATCATGCCCGCGACCGGACATACCGATCACGTCATTGACCTGAACTTCACGGCACGCCCGGACGCACAGCCCGCATTGAATGCAGGCGTCCAGATTGACCGACATCGCAACATGGCTGTCGTCGAGCAGCGGAATGCGGCCTTCCTCCAATTTGGGAAAGCGGCTTTCGCTGACGCCCTGCATTTCCGCCATGTCCCAGAAATGGCTGGATTTGTCGTGGGCGACGTCTTGTTCAGGCTGATCGGCCAGCAGCATCTCGACCACCATCTTGCGGGCATTGGTGGCGCGCGCGTTGTTGGTGGTAACGACCATTCCCTCGGCCGGCTCACGGATGCACGAGGCGGCCAGTACGCGTTCGCCTTCGATCTCGACCATGCAGGCGCGGCAGTTGCCGTCCGGCCGGTATCCCGGCGCGGGCTTGTGGCACAGATTCGGAATTACCAGGCCGCGGCCATTGGCCACTTCCCAGATTGTCAGACCCGCCTTTGCTTCTACGGTCTCACCATCGAGGGTGAATGTGACTGTGTCGCTCATTGCGGTCGCTCCTTGCTTTCAAGCCCTCGGTCAGAGGCATTGCTTTCGGCATTATTGGCCGGGCCGGCGCTGACTTCATCCGCGAAATGTTTCATCACCAACCGGATCGGGTTGGGTGCGGCCTGCCCCAGCCCGCAGATCGACGCATCGACCATCGCGGTGCTCAATTCCTCAAGCAAGCCCTGATCCCAGGTGTCGGCCTGCATCAGTTTGACCGCCTTTTCGCAACCCACCCGGCACGGCGTGCATTGGCCACAGCTTTCATCCTCGAAGAAGCGCAGCATGTTCAGGGCCGCCGCCTTTGCACTGTCCGTCTCTGACAGCACGACAACAGCAGCAGAGCCGATGAAGCTTCCATGCGGCTGCAACGTATCAAAGTCGAGCGGCACGTCATCAAGCGAGGCAGGCAGCAGGCCGGAGGAAGGGCCGCCCGGCTGGTAGGCTTTGAAGACATGACCATCCGCCATGCCGCCGCAGGCTTCGATGATGTCCAGAATGGTGGAACCTGCTGGCAAAAGGTAAACGCCCGGCTTGGCCACCCGACCCGATACCGAATAGCTGCGCAGCCCCGTGCGCCCGTTCTTTTCTGTCGTGTTCAGGCATTCCGGCCCTTCACGGCAGACCCGCGCGATCCACAGCAGAGTCTCGACGTTATGCACCAGCGTGGGTCGCCCGAAGACGCCGACCGCCGCCACATAGGGCGGACGATGACGGGGCATGCCGCGCTTGCCCTCGATGCTTTCGATCATCGCGGATTCTTCACCACAGATATAGGCACCGGCACCGCGCCGCAGCTCGATAAAGCCAGGCTTCACGATGCCCGCCTGTTCCAGCGCCGCGATTTCGCGCGCCAGAATTTCCAGCACGGCAGGATATTCATCACGCATGTAGATAAAGCAGGTGTCGGCCTCGACCGCCCAGGCGGCAATCAACATGCCTTCGAGGAACAGATGCGGCGTGCGCTCAAGATAGTAGCGGTCCTTGAACGTGCCCGGCTCGCCCTCATCGCCATTGACGGCCAGATAGCGCGGACCGGCATTGCCGCGTACGAAACCCCATTTGGTACCGGATGGAAAACCGGCCCCGCCCAGACCACGCAGCCCGGATTCCTTGATGGTGGCCTGAACCTTTTCCCAGTTGCCGTTCTTGCGCAGGGATTTCAGCGACTCGTAGCCACCATCGCTGACATAAGCGTCGAATTCTTCGTAATCGGGCAGATGTGCGTGGATGTCCTGCGCCTCGATAGCTTGGCGCACCTTTTCAGGAGTCGCGTGGTCGATATGGTTGTGACCCAGTTCCAGCACCGGGGCCGTATCGCAGCGCCCCATGCAGGGTGCCCGCAAAACGCGAACTTCGCTGCTGTCCAACCCGTCCTCCAGCGCCGCCTTCAATTGCTGCGCGCCGGCCAGCTCGCATGACAGCGAATCGCACACGCGAATGGTCAGTGCGGGCGGCGGTGTCTCGCCTTCCTTGACCACGTCGAAATGCGCGTAGAAGGTCGCGACTTCGTAGACCTCTGCCATGCTCACACGCAATTCCTCGGCCAGAGCGCGAAGATGTGCGGCGGACAGATGTCCGTATTCGTCCTGAATCAGGTGGAGATACTCGATCAACAGGTCACGGCGGCGCGGCGCAGCGCCCAAAAGGCTACGGACCTCGTCCCAGGCCTGATCCTGCAACTGACGTCCCTTGGGCGTATGCCGCCCTTTGCCCTTGCCTGATTTCCAAACGCCTTTTTGCTGATCCAAAGCCATCGGTGCAAGTCTCCCTGTTATTCCCATTGTTTAACTAATTTTCCTTTAGGTCAACATGTTTTGGCTTCACATTCTGCGAGTCTGGGCAGCCATAACGAGGATTTATTCATAAAATCGTCATATCCGACTATCCGAAAAGTTATTATAGATACATAAGGTTAGGTGGCAGCTTCACAAACCGCGAGCCAGAACCAATAAAATTAGAACGCAATTTTTCGAGGCAAACCATTTGCAGAGCGTTCCGTGACCACGACGCTCCAAAAAACCGCTATCAACCCGCTCGAAGGGTAAAAGTGTCGGCTGCGTCGTTTGTCACGCTCATCGCAATATCAAGCCGTTGCGGAAAGATCGAGGAAAAGGCAGACCAATCACAGCCGACACCGGCGCGGCAGGTGTCGCCCCAGAGTCGTCAGGTCAATGACTGTGGCAATTGCTGACAGCCATGTTGTCACCCGGCCCCCAGATCACATCACTCTTCTCATGCTAGAACAGAATGGCCCGCGTCGCCGGGGACCGGCCGCGCCGCAGCCGTCACCGTGTGCAACGATGACGGCCGACACCGGGCTTGAAAGTGGCGAAGACGGACAGAAATTTCGGGTTACGCGTCGTTGGCGTAGATCGGATGCGCGGCACACAACGCACGAACGTCATCCAGCACAGCCGCCTCGACCTCCGCATCGCCTTCGGGGTTGTCTGCAAGTGCGTCGATCATCTTCAGGATCAACTCGCCGACCTTGCGGAACTCCCCTTCACCAAAGCCACGCGTGGTGCCTGCGGAGGTGCCAAGACGCACGCCGGAGGTGACAAACGGCTTTTCAGGATCGAAGGGGATGGCGTTCTTGTTGCAGGTCAGCCCTGCCCGCTCCAGTGCAATTTCTGCCGCCTTGCCGGTCACACCCTTGGGGCGCAGATCGACCAGAACCATGTGGCAATCGGTGCCGCCGGACACGACGCCCAGACCACCCGCAACCAGAACCTCGGACAGCGCGCGCGCATTGGCGATCACGTCCCTGGCGTATTGCTTGAACGACGGGTCGAGCGCTTCGCCGAAGGCCACGGCCTTGGCCGCAATGACATGCATCAGCGGGCCGCCCTGATTGCCGGGGAAAACGGCAGAGCTGAACTTTTTGGCCAGCGCCTCGTCATTGGTGAGGATCATGCCACCGCGCGGGCCGCGCAGGGTCTTGTGGGTGGTGGTGGTCACGACATGGGCGTGCGGCAACGGATCGGGATATTCGCCCGCCGCGATCAGCCCTGCGTAATGCGCCATGTCGACCATAAGATAGGCGCCGACCTCGTCCGCGATCTCGCGGAACGCAGCAAAGTCCATATGGCGCGGATAGGCAGAAGCGCCTGCCACGATCAGTTTGGGCTTTGTCTCCAACGCGGTGTTGCGCACATTGGCCATGTCTATCAGGTGATCGTCCCTGGACACCTCATAGCTGACCACATCGAACCATTTGCCCGACATGGTGACGGGCGAGCCATGCGTCAGGTGCCCGCCATGCGCTAGGTCGAGCCCCATGATGCGGTCGCCCGGTTGAAGCAGCGCCAAAAACACCGCTTGGTTGGCCTGTGCGCCGGAATGCGGTTGCACGTTGGCAAAGCCCGCGCCGAACAGCTCTCGCGCGCGGTCAATGGCGATCTGCTCGACCGTATCGACATGTTCACAGCCGCCATAGTAGCGCTTGCCCGGATAGCCTTCGGCATATTTGTTCGTCAGCACCGATCCTTGCGCCTTCAACACATCGACACTTACGATATTTTCCGATGCAATCAACTCGATCTGGTTCTGCTGGCGGTCAAGTTCATGGCTGACGGCATCAGCAATGGCAGTGTCGGTGATGCAGGTGGTTTTAGCGGAATCGAGCATGTGAAGGGTCCTTTCAGACATAAGGAAGGGGTCGCGCCCTTTGTCAGGGCGCGTCAATTGTACGGTTGAGGTCGGGCGTTAAAGACCGATAGCCAATTCGCGCACGCCGATTTCAAGCAGGCCGTGCACATGCGGGAAGAAGGACCGCCAGACTTCAAGGCGGAACGCGTCGTCACCGTCACGGATCAGCACCACCTGTGCATAGTCAAAGACCGTGCGTTTCGCGTGCCCCACGGCCATGCGCGACAGGTCCAGCGGGCAGCAGGTCGATAGCAGGTCAATCGCCGCCGGTCCGGTGATCCCGATGATGATTTCCCGGTCGGACAGCACCGTTATACTGTGCGGGGTTTCGGCGCGGGCGGTATCGAAACCGGACATGATGGCGCTTTGATCGGCCTCAACCGCATGCAGCAGCCATTCGTCCGGGCCGATGCAATAGGCCGCGCGATCGCCATTCCGCGCGCCCTCCCCGATCTTTGCCGGAAGGGTCAGGCCAAATATCCTGGAGGCAACCGCCAGATCGGCGGGCGCGATGCGCAGGTTGAACCGCGCCACCGGCGGCAGAACCGCGACGGATACCGCGTCAAAGGATGTCACAGGAGCATTCATCGGATCGTCCTCCTTATTCGACCTTCAGGCGTTCGCCTGCGGGATCATAAAACTGCGTTCCGGTCACCTTGGCCGTAACCGTGCCACCCGTTTCCGTGGGGATGTGCAACGTGTCGTCCATGCGGTCGAAACCACCTTCGACCAGCGCCATCGCGATAGAACGGCCCAGCACCTCTGACCAGTAGGACGAGGTCACATGCCCGATCATCTTCATCGGCTTGGGCTGGTTCGGATCGGCCACGATCTGCGCGCCTTCGGTCAGCACGGTCTTGGGATCGTCCGTCAGAAGGCCCACCAGCTGCTTGCGCCCCTTCGCCACGATGTCGGGCCGGTCAAGCGAGCGTTTGCCGACAAAGTCGAGCTTCTTTTTGCCGATGGCCCAGCCGATCCCGGCATCTTCGGGCGTCACGGTGCCATCCGTGTCCTGACCGACGATGATGAAGCCTTTCTCGGCCCGCAGGACATGCATGGTTTCGGTGCCATAGGGGCAGATGTCATATTGCTGACCGGCGTCCCACAGCTTTTCCCAAAGCGCCCTGCCATGGCGTGCGGGGACGTTGATCTCGAACCCCAGCTCGCCGGTAAAGCTGATCCGGAACAGCCGCGAGGGAAAGCCCGCGACCGTGCATTCCACCACCGACATATGCGGCATGGCATCGGCGGAAATGTCCGCGCCTTCGACGAAACGTTGCAACAGCTTGCGCGCGTTGGGGCCGTTCAGGGCAATGGTGGCCCATTCCTCGGTGGTCGAGGTCAGCCAGACCCTGAGATCGGGCCATTCGGTCTGAAGGTAATCCTCCATCATGTTCAACACCCGCGCGGCACCGCCGGTCGTGGTGGTGACATGGAACAGATCATCGCGCATCCGGCCAATCACGCCATCGTCGCGGATGAACCCGTCTTCGCCCAGAAGCAGGCCATAGCGCGCGCGCCCCACCCCCAGCTTGGTCCAGGGGTTGGTGTACATGCGATTCATGAACTCGGTCGCATCGGGGCCGGACACTTCGATCTTGCCCAGGGTGGACGCGTCGAACATGCCCACGCTTTCGCGTGTGGCCTTGCACTCGCGCGCGACGGCCTTGTGCATGTCCTCACCCGCCTGCGGGAAGTACCAGGCCCGACGCCACAGCGCGACCGGTTCATACTCTGCGCCGATTTCCTCGGCCCAGTCGTCGATCGGCGTCTTGCGCGTGACCTCGAAATGCGCGCCCTTGTGATAGCCCGCAAAGGCCCCGAATGTGGTCGGCGTATAGGGCGGGCGGAAGGTCGTCAGACCAACCTGGGGTGCCTCTTTCCCCAGCGCATCGGCGGCAATGGTCAAACCGTTCATATTGGAAAGCTTGCCTTGGTCGGTTGCCATGCCGTTGGTGGTGTAGCGCTTGACATGCTCGATAGATTTCATGCCCTCGCGCACGGCCAGCCGGATGTCCTTGGCGGTCACATCGTTCTGGAAATCGACAAAGGCCTTGGCTTTGCCGGGGCTGCGGTCGGTGGGCAGTTCCTTCTGCGTGATCCCGGACCCTGTGCGGTCATCGGCAACCTCGAACGTCGCCGCACCGGCAGAGCCACCCAGCGACCGGACGGCATCCGCGCCCGCCTTGGTGCCGTCCTCAAGTGCGGCGGCAATGCCCCAAAGTCCGCGTCCCGCGCCTGCGATATGCACGTCTTCGGTCTTGTGGCCGGGCAGATAGGCCTTGGCCTCTGCGTCCCAGTCCAAAGATCCCTTGGTATGCGAGAACAGATGCAGCGACGGCGTCCAGCCACCGCAGACCAGAACCGCGTCGCAGGACAGCATCTTTTCAGCGCCGACCTTGACGTTGTGAACCGGATTGATCCGCAGCGCTGCGACCCGAAGACGCCCCTTGGTGGCCGTGGCGGTATGGCCCAGATGGATCGGGATGCCGCGCGCACGGGCTTCGTCCTGCAAGGCGTGCGGCACGGACTCGCGGGTATCGACAATCGCCACGACCTTTGCGCCGGCGTCCGCCATGTCGAAGGCGCTGTACCACGCGCTGTCATGGCTTGTCAGCACCACGGGCTGCTTGCCCACCAGCACCCCAAAACGGTTGAGGAAGGTCTGCGCCGCGCCCGCCAGCATCACGCCGGGACAATCATTGCCGTCGAACACCATCGGCCGTTCAATGGCCCCCTGGGCCAGCACCACCTCTTTGGCGCGCACCCGCCACATGCGTTCGCGCGGGGCACCTTCGGGCACATCGCCCATGTGATCGGTCAGTTTTTGCACCATGCCGATCATGTTCTGATGGTAATAGCCCGTCGCCGTGGTGCGCGTCATGCGGCGGACATTGGGCATGGCGTCAAGCTCTGCCATCGCGCCCGCCAGCCAGTCCCACGCGGGCTGACCGTCAATCGACACCGAAGGTTCGGACAAGAGCGTGCCGCCCATTTCGGCGGTCTCGTCCACCAGCACCACTTTGGAACCGACCCGCCCGGCGGTCAGCGCCGCGGCAATACCCGACGGACCGGAGCCGATGACCAGCACATCGCAATGCAGATAGCGGCTGGCATAGTGATCCGGGTCCACCTCGGTCGGGGCCTTGCCCAGTCCGGCGGCCTTGCGGATCAGCGGCTCGTACACGCTGTCCCAGAAACTGCGCGGCCACATGAAGGTCTTGTAGTAGAAGCCCGCCGAAAACAGCATGTAGAGGCGGTCGTTGATTGCCCCCAGATCGAATTTGAGGCTGGGCCACTTGTTCTGGCTCTCGGTCGTCAGGCCGGGATAGATTTCCTGGATGGTGGCGCGGGTGTTCGGCTCGAACCGGCCCTTGCCCCGTGTCGTGCCGACCAGCGCATTCGGCTCGTCAGAGCCTGCCGTGACCACGCCGCGCGGGCGGTGATACTTGAAGCTGCGCCCCATGAGATGCACGCCATTGGCCAGCAGGGCAGAGGCGACGGTATCGCCTTCAAAGCCCCGATAGGTCTCGCCGTCAAAGGTAAAGCTCACCGGCTTGGCGCGGTTGACGCGGCCCCGGCCTTCTACACGAAAATCGGTCATTGTGCGGGCTCCTTGCCGGGCGTGTCGGGGCGTGGTTCGCCTGCCTTGTAGGTGGTCACGAAACGGTCGCTGACCGTGTCGCGCAGCGCGTTGAAGAACCGCCCGCATCCGTTGATATGCCGCCAGCGTTCGGCATGGACGCCCTTGACGTTGCTGCGGATGAACAGGAAGTCGCGCCATTCCTCGTCGCTCAGCGCCGAGGGGTCTTTCGGACGGTCGATATGCGCCTCGCCCGCATAGGCAAATTCCAGTTCGGGCAGCGCGTCGTCGCAATAGGGGCATTGTATCAAAAGCATATTGGTCTCCCTTAATGCGCCACGGCGGCGGCGGCGGCTTCGTCAATCAGACGGCCGGTGGTGAAGCGTTCGAGCGTGAAAGGTGCGTTGATCGGATGCGGTTCGTCCTTGGCCACGGTCCAGGCCAGCGTATGCGCGGCCCCCGGCGTCGCCTTGAAACCACCCGTTCCCCAGCCGCAATTGACGTAAAGCCCCCTGACCGGCGTCTTGCCCAAAATGGCCGACCGGTCCGGCGTCACATCGACGATGCCGCCCCATTTGCGCAGCATCCGCATGCGGTTGAAGATCGGGAACACCTCGCAGATGGCCGCCACGGTATGTTCGATCAGTGGCAGGCCGCCGCGCTGCGAATAGCTGGTATATTGGTCGGTGCCCGACCCGATGACCAATTCGCCCTTGTCGGACTGGCTGATATAGGCATGCACGGTGTTCGACATCACGACGCAGGGAAAAACCGGCTTGATCGGCTCGGATACCAGCGCCTGAAGCGGATAGCTTTCCAGTGGCATACGCACGCCTGCGCTGTCCATCACGACGCTGGTGTGACCGGCGGCGGACACCGCGACCTTCTTGGCCTTGATAAAACCCCTCCCGGTCTCGACGCCTTCGACGGCACCATCCGCCCCGCGCCGGATAGAGATCACCGGGCAGTTCTGGATAATATCAACGCCGCGTTTGGCCGCCGCACGGGCATAGCCCCAGGCCACGGCATCATGGCGCGCGGTGCCAGCGCGCTGCTGCAATGCGGCACCCATCACGGGATAGCGCGCATCGGGCGAGATGTTCAGCGGCGGACAGAAGGCCTTTGCCTCTTTCGGTGTCAGCCAGCGGTTATCGACACCATTCAGGCGGTTGGCGTGGATATGCCGCTGAAAGGACTGTACGTCATGCACGTTATGCGCCAGCATCATCACGCCGCGCTTGGAATACATGACGTTGTAGTTCAGCTCGGTGCTCAGGTTCTCCCACAGATCAAGCGCATGATCGAACAGCCGCGCGCTTTCGTCATAGAGGTAGTTCGACCGGATGATCGTCGTGTTCCGGCCCGTATTGCCACCGCCCAGCCAGCCCTTCTCGATCACCGCGACATTGGTGATGCCGTGCTCCTTGGCCAGATAGTAAGCTGCACCCAGACCGTGCCCGCCCGCACCAACGATGATCACGTCATACTCATCTTTGGGCTGCTTGTCGGGCCATTGCTCGGGCCAGTTCTTGTGGCCCGATATTGCATTCTTGAGAAGCGACATCGCAGAGAAATGGGTCATGGTGCAGTCTTTCCGAGCGGACAAATTTGAACCTTTTGAAGATTTGCACACTCGCCCGATACAAGACTGTATAATTCCGTCACCCTTGCGTTAATATATCGCCATGACAAAACCCGAATCCACAGCCCGAACAGAGCGTGCCCGCCTGCGCGTGGGCTTTATCCTGACGCGGCGGTTCACGATCTGCGCCTTTGCCAATTTTGTTGATGTTCTGCGGCTGGCGTCAGACGAGGGCGATCGTTCCCGCCCGATCCTGTGCAACTGGCGCGTGCTCTCCGCCGACATGAATCCCGTCAAATCATCAAGCGGGGTCAGCGTGCAGCCTGACGAACGTCTGGGTGATCCGACGCGCTTTGACTATATCGTGGTCATCGGTGGCCTTATGGGAGAGCTGGAGCAGCTTGAACCAGCCTATTCGGCCTTCCTGCACCGCGCCGCCGGCGCGCGTATCCCGCTGGTCGGGGTCTGCACCGGATCGTTCGTTCTTCATGGTGCGGGCCTGTTGGAGGGATACCGCTGCTGCGTCAGCTGGTTCCATCACAATGACTTTCTGGAACAGTTTGACGGGTTGGTGCCGGTCTCCGACCAGATTTTTGTCGTCGACCGCGATCGGCTGACATGCTCGGGCGGGACAAGCTCCGCGCATCTGGCCGCCTATCTGGTCGAGCGTCACATCAGCCGTAGTGCGGCACGTAAAAGCCTGTCGATCATGATGATTGACGAAGCCATGGAAGCAGATCGTCCGCAACCGGGCCTGCCCCTTGATCTTACAACAAGCGACCCGGTGGTGCGGCGCACCTTGCTGCTGTTGCAACAGTCGCTGGAGTCGCCCCCCACCGTTTCGACCCTGGCGGCACGCTTGAAAATCAGCCCGCGCACATTGGAAAGACACTTTCATTCCGCCCTCAAGATCACGCCGTTCGAGGCGGGCAAAAGGATACGTCTGGCACATGCCGAACGGCTTTTGCAGCGGACCCAACGTTCCGTCACCCAGATTGCGCAGGAAACAGGGTTCTCGGATGTGTCCCATTTCATTCGCGTTTTCAAAACCACCTACAAGACCACACCCGAAGTCTGGCGCGCCCAGCAAGAACTGCACATCGTCGCACAGGCGTGAACAGACCGGATCTGTCGCAGCTTGGTACATTTACGGTCGCTTTGCGCGCCAAGCCAGTCGCGCACTTGCCCCACGACAAACACCTGCTTCAGATTGACGGCACATCCTGATAGGGCTGACCTTCTGCACCTTCCTCCACAGAAAGTCGTCAAGATGGATAAGCTGGACACGAACGGGACAAATTCCGCGGCACCCCAAGGCGACTTCGCGCCCGACCCGGTCCGCTGGCGCGTTCTGTTCGTGCTTCTGGTCACAATCTTCATGACGCTCATCAGCGTGAGCATTGTCAACGTCGCACTGCCGGCCATCGGGCATGGAATAGGGGCGTCTCAATCCGATCTGCAATGGGTGCTGTCGGGCTATGCGCTGACCTTCGGTGTGGTGCTGGTCGCAGCAGGACGCGCAGGCGACATCATGGGCCGTGGCGGATTGTTTCTGATCGGCGTGGCGATTTTCACCATTTCATCGATTGCTGCCGGGATGGCGCCCGATGCGACATGGCTCAATGTCGCGCGGTTCGTGCAAGGGATCGGGTCGGGGTTGGTCAACCCCCAGGGGCTTGGCATGATCCAGCACTATTTCCGCGGCGAGGAACGGGGCCGCGCCTTCGGCTATCTGGGCACGGCGATCGGATTTTCCGTTGCTATCGGCCCGGTATTGGGCGGGCTGCTGATCGAACTGGGCGGGCCTGACATCGGCTGGCGACTGACGTTTCTGGTCAATGTACCGATTGGCGTCGTCGCGATAATCTTCGGGCTGATGTGGTTCCCGCGCCCTCTGATCCGACGCCTTCCCGGTGTGGGCACCGGACTGCGTTCGCTTGATCCTGTTGGTGCGGTTCTTTTGGGGCTGGCCGTGCTGGCGATCCTGTTTCCCTTTGTCGAAGCGCGCGACACCCCTGCCCTTTGGTCCTTGCTGCCCGCCGGACTGCTTCTGCTCTGGCTCTGGCTGGCTTGGGAAAGGCGCTATGTCCGCCTTGGTCACAGCCCGATGGTTGATCTCGAGATATTCAAACTCCACAGCTATACTAGGGGTATTTCGATCATGTCATTCTACTTCATGGGCTTGCCCGGCATTTGGGTGCTGGTGGCGCTTTATGTACAAGAGGGCGATGGCAGAACGGCGCTTGAAGCCGGCTTTTTCGGCGCACCCGCAGCACTTCTAGGAGCGTACACAGCCCACTGGGCCGGAAGCAGGGTAGCACGCTACGGGCACAAGATGATTGTTTTCGGCCTGTGCCTGACCCTGATCGGTTTGGCCCTCAGCATGATTGTCGTCATACTGCATGAGGCGGGTCATCTGGACGTCTGGTGGCTTATGGCGTCGCTCTGTGCGGTCGGCGTGGCGCAGGGGCTCGTCATCAGCCCCAACCAGACGCTGACATTGGAAGAGGTGCCGCTGGATTATGCGGGCAGTTCGGGTGCCATCATGCAAACCGGTCAACGCATCGGCACCGCCATCGGCTTTGCCCTTATCACCGCGGCGACCTTCGCGACCCTCGCGATGACGTCATGGGCCGTGGCAGTCACAGTCGGATTCGGATTGATCTCACTCATGGTGTTGGCGTCTCTGCTGGTTGCTGCCAGAGACTTGCGCACATAGGGCTGACTTCGCAAACAGCTTGAGCAAGCGCGACAGTGCCTCGCGCAAGCATGCGGCAGCCGATTAGCGTGGCATCAGATTCTCTCTTGACTAAAACTGGAACGTTCCACTAACGTATGGAACGTTCCAAAATGCGGGAGGCTATCGTGAACTGGGTACTCATCGGCGCAAGCACCATTGCACGCGACTACATGATAGGCGCCATCCGTGCGCAAGGCGCAGGTCGGGTATCCTGGGTTGTCAGCGGCTCGCAGGAGCGCGCGGCGGAATATGCGCGACAGAACGATATCCCCGGTGCCACGTCGAATTTGGATGAGGCGTTGGGCGACCCGTCGATTGATGCTGTCTACATTTCGTCCACGAACGAAAAACACCAGTCGCAAGCGATTGCAGCCATTGCCGCCGGCAAGCATGTCTTGTGTGAAAAGCCCCTGTCCACCACCATTGAGGGCGCAACTGCGATGGTGCGCGCGGCCAAGGCCGCCGGTGTCGTCTTTGCGACCAACCACCATCTGCGCTGCGCCGGAAGCCACCGGGCGATCCGGTCGCTGATCCGCGACAATGCTATCGGTCGGGTTCTGTCCATGCGCGTGTTTCATGCCGTGCATCTGCCCGAAGGGCTGCGCGGCTGGCGGCTGGACAATCCGGACGCAGGCGGCGGGGTGATCCCCGATATTACCGTGCATAACGCCGACCTCGTGCGGTTCATCCTCGGCGAAGACCCACAGGATGTCGCGGCCCAGATGGGCGTGTCCGGTATGGGCAAGGGGGTCGAGGATTCGGCGATGTCGGTCTGGACCATGCCGTCGGGCGCGATGGTGATGAGCCACGAAAGCTTCACCCACCCCTTCGCCGGGTCGGGCATCGAAATACACGGAACCGACGGGTCGATCTTTGCCAAGGGCGTCATGGGTCAGAACCCGGACGGCGAAATCGAAATGGTCACAGCCGCCGGACGCAAACCCGTGCCGTTCGACAACCACAACCTCTACGACGAATCCGTGCGCCGGTTCTGTGAGGCCGTGTCGGGCAATGGCACGCCTGCGGCCACGGGGCTGGACGGGATAAAATCGCTACAGGTCGCCATGGCCGTTCGCACCTCTGCCCGTACTGGCCAACGCCAGACACTGAAATACGAGGAAATCGCATGACAAAGGTCACCAGCGCAGAACATGCCGTCGCGCAAATCCCCGACGGCGCCACGCTGACAGTGTCGTCCTCCTCCGCCCTCGGATGCCCGGATCTGGTGTTGAAGGCGCTCGGCGAACGTTTCGACGCCGAAGGCCACCCGACAAACCTGACCAGCATACATCCGATTGCCGCCGGCGACATGTACGGGGTGAAAGGCGTCGATCATATTGCCAAGGATGGGCTTCTGGCGCGCATTCTGGGCGGCTCTTATCCGTCGGGCCCGTCGTCAAAACCGATGCCAGAGATCTGGCGCATGGTCGTCGAAAACCGCGTTGCCGCCTATAACGTGCCGTCGGGCATCCTGTTCGACATGACCCGCGAAGCGGCGGCCAACCGGCCCGGCGTGCTGACCAAGGTGGGGATGGACACGTTTGTCGATCCGGTCCGCGAAGGCTGTGCGATGAACGACCGCGGGGCCGAAGCCGCTATTGTCAAACGCGTCGAATTCGATGGCGACACATGGCTGCACTTCCCGAATATCGTGCCGAATGTGGCCATCCTGCGCGCCACCACGGCGGATGAACATGGCAACCTGACCTATGAACACGAAGGCGCGTATCTGGGCGGGCTGGAACAGGCGATCTGCGTGCGCAATCATGGCGGGTTGGTCATCGCTCAGGTCAGCCAAGTGACCAAGCGCGGGTCACTGCGTCCGCATGACGTGCGGGTGCCGGGGCATCTGGTGGATCTGGTGGTCATCGACCCCGACCAGAAACAGACCTGCGAAACGCCCTATGATCCGGCGATTTCCGGTCAGGTCATGCGCCCGTGGGACAGCTTTGCGCATGCCGAACCCGGTGTCGAGAAAATCATCGCCCGCCGCGCCGCGATGGAGCTGAAGCCCGGCATGACCGCAAATCTCGGCTTCGGGATCAGCGCCATGGTGCCGCGCATCCTGCTGGAAGAAGGCCATCCCGACGCGGTCACATGGGCCGTGGAACAGGGCGCCGTCGGTGGCGTGCCGCTGACCGGGTTTGCCTTTGGCTGCGCGTCCAATGCCGACGCTTTCGTGCCCTCCCCGCAGCAATTCATCTATTTTCAGGGCGGCGGGTTTGACGTGTCCTTCCTGTCTTTCCTCGAGGTCGATGTCGAAGGCAATGTCAACGTTTCGAAACTGGGCAAGAAACCCTACCTCACCGCAGGGTGCGGCGGCTTTGTCGATATAACCTCCGGCGCGAAGAAAATCGTGTTCTCGGGCTGGTTCGAGGCCGGAGCACAGATCGAGCTGTCCGCACAAGGCATCAAGGTCAAGGCACCGGGCAAGTTCACAAAGATGGTCGAAGCGGTGGAGCATGTGACCTTTTCGGGCGCGCGCGCCCGCAAGCTGGGACAAGAGGTTCTCTATATCACAGAGCGCTGCGTCATGCGCCTGGGTGACACCGGCCTGATCGCCACCGAAATCATGCCCGGTATTGATCCGGCGCGCGACATTGTCGAAGCGTCCGGCGGCCGCGTGACACTTGCCGAGGATGCGATCACGTTGCCACTCTCGCTGTTGGCGGATGCGCCGATGGGATGGGGGCAATGAGCGCCGTTCACCTTATCCACCACGGCGCAATTGCAGAGCTGCGGCTGGACAATCCGGCCAAGATGAACGCCTTTTCCGTCCAGATGCTGGACCAACTGGCCGACCATCTTGAGGTAATCGAACGCGACATCTCGATTGCCGCCGTAATCCTGACCGCCGAGGGCGACCGCGCATTCTGCACCGGCGCTGACATCAACGGCTGGGGCGATCTTGGCCCCGCCGAATTTGCCCGCCATTGGGTGCGCGACGGCCACCGGATATTCGACCGGCTGGCGCGCCTGTCAAAACCCACCGTCGCGGTATTGCAGGGCCACGCCTTTGGCGGCGGGCTGGAACTTGCCGCCGCCTGCGACATCCGGGTGATGGCGCCCACCGCCGCACTGGCCCTGCCCGAAGCTAGCGTCGGCATCGTCCCCGGATGGTCAGGCACGCAACGGCTGTCGCGCCTGCTGCCGGAACCGATGGTCAAGGAAATGGCGCTGTTCGGCAACCGCATCAAGGCCGACCGTGCGCTGGCCTGCGGCTTTGTCGCGGCCGTGGACGATGATCCCCGCGCAGTGGCGGAAACGCTGCTGGAACGCGCGATGACCCTGTCGCCCCGCGCGGTCGAGATTGCAAAGTCGATGATCCACGCCGCGCAGGGCGAGGACAGGGCCGCCATGGTCGAAGCCTTGGGGAGCGCCGCAATCGCCGCGACGGATGACCGGGCGGAGGGCGTGACCGCCTTTCGCGACAAACGCAAACCAGACTTCTCGGGAAGATAACGCATGCTGGATCTCAACATTCTCTCTGAACAGACCATCGACATGCCGCAAGCGCCCTATCAGGCCCGGCATTTCATCAACGGTGAATATATCGACAGCGCCGATGGGCGGAAATCGGACCGCGTCTCGCCCTCGCATGGCATTGTTGTCAGTCAGGCCGCACTTGGGTCAGAGGCCGAGGCCGAGGCCGCGATCAACGCCGCCCGCACCGCATTTGACGATGGCCGCTGGAGCGGCCTGTCGGCTAAGGATCGTGCGGCGGTTCTAAACAAGGTCGCCGACCTGATCGAACAGAACGAAGAGCGGCTCGCCGTGATCGAAACGCTGGAAAGCGGCAAACCGATTTCGCAGTCGCGCGGCGAATGCGGCGGCGCGGCGGACCTGTGGCGCTATGCGGCCTCGCTGGCCCGCACGTCGCATGGCGACAGCCACAACACGCTGGGCGAAGATATTCTGGGGATGGTCCTCAAAGAGCCAATCGGCGTTGTCTCGATCATCACGCCGTGGAATTTTCCGTTCTGGATCCTCAGCCAGAAACTGCCCTTCGCGCTGGCCGCCGGATGCACCTGCGTGGTCAAACCGTCCGAAATGACGCCCTCGACCACCGCCATGCTGGGCGAGATGCTGCAAGAGGCGGGCTTGCCTGCCGGCGTCTGCAATATCGTTCTGGGTTACGGCACGCCGGTCGGCAGCCTGCTCAGCACGCATCCGGATGTGGACATGGTGACCTTCACCGGGTCTACCGCCGTCGGCAAGACGATCACCAAATCGGCGGGCGAAACGCTCAAGAAAGTCGCGCTGGAGCTTGGCGGCAAAAACCCGCAGGTGATCTTTGCCGATGCCGATCTGGACTCCGCCGCAGATGCCGTGACCTTCGGCGTGTATTTCAACGTCGGCCAGTGCTGCAATTCATCCAGCCGGATCATCGTGCACGAAGACATCGCGGATGATTTCATAGCCCGTGTCGTCGCCCTGTCCCGCAAGGTGGTGTTCGGCAATCCGATGCATCCTGACACCCAGGTCGGTGCCATCGTGACCCAAGATCATCAGGCCAAGATCGACGGCTACGTCAAGGACGCCGTCGACGCGGGGGCCGAACTCTGCCTTGGCGGCGGCGTCCTGAATGTGCCGGGGCTGGGCGATCAATTCTACCAGCCAACCATTGTGCGCGGCGTGACGCCCGACATGGCAATTGCCCGAGAGGAGGTCTTCGGCCCTGTCCTGACCGTACTGACATTCCGCGATTTCGACGAAGCTGTTGCTCTGACAAATGACTCGACCTACGGTTTGTCTGCGGGCGTCTGGAGCGAGAATGTCCACACCTGTCTTGCCTTTGCCCGCAAAGCGCAGGCGGGAACGGTCTGGACCAACACATGGATGGACGGATTTCCTGAAGTTGCGTTCGGCGGGATGAAGGAGTCGGGACAAGGGAGAGAGATCGGACGTTACGGATTTGAAGAATTCCTTGAGGTAAAATCACTGGTCATGCGCATCGGACGCAGCAGGGCACCTTGGGTGAAGACGACCTGACACCGCCGCGGCGGTCGTCAGAAAACAAAAGTGAATATGGGAGGTTACCTAATGCATAAATATTTTGGTGGAAAAACGGCACTTGCCGCAGCGTTTCTGGCCACGGCCGGCATGGCGCAGGCCGCGGATGTCGAAGTGCTGCACTGGTGGACATCCGGTGGCGAAGCCTCGGCGCTGAACGTGCTGAAGGACGATCTGTCGGGTCAGGATATAGGCTGGCAGGACATGCCGGTGGCCGGTGGCGGCGGTACGCAGGCGATGACCGTGCTGCGCGCGCGCGTCACCTCCGGCAACCCGCCCACAGCCGTGCAGATGCTGGGCTTTGACATCACCGACTGGGCCAAGGAAGGCGCGCTTGCCAACCTCAATGACATTGCCGAAGAAGGCGGTTGGAACGATGTGGTGCCCGCAGCGCTTCAGAAATTCTCGACCTATGACGGCCAGTGGGTCGCGGCCCCGGTGAACGTGCATTCCACCAACTGGGTCTGGGCGAACAAGGCCATCATGGACGAGCTTGGCCTGGAAGAGCCGCAGACATGGGACGAATTCGTCGCGGCCCTTCAGGCGGCCAAGGATGCCGGATACGTGGCACTCGCGCATGGGGGTCAGGCCTGGCAGGAAGCCACTTTCTTTGACGGCGTCGTGCTGGCTGTCGGCGGGCCGGAATTCTATCAGGCCTCAATGATCGACCTCGACGCAGAGGCGCTCGGTTCCGACCAGATGAAAGAGGTCTTCGACCGCATGGCCACGCTGCGCGGCTTTGTCGATGACAACTTCTCGGGCCGAGACTGGAACCTTGCGACCGCGATGGTGATCAACAAGGAAGCGGCGTTCCAGCTTATGGGCGACTGGGCCAAGGGCGAATTCCTGAACGCGGGCAAAGTCCCCGGCGAGGATTTTCTCTGCTTCCGTTTCCCCGGCAGCCAGGATCAGGTGACCTTCAACTCTGACCAATTCGCCATGTTCTCGCAGGGCGAAGGCGTGTCGGACGAGCAGGCCGCACTGGCCAATGCCATCATGTCGCCGGAATTCCAGATCGCCTTCAACAAGGTGAAAGGCTCTGTTCCGGCGCGGACCGATCTGGATGCAAGTGAACTCGATGCCTGCGGCCAGCGCGCCTACGAGGACTTCAAGGCAGCCGATGCCAGCGGCAACCTTCTTGGCTCGATGGGGCATGGCCATGCCAACCCGGCCTCGGTCAAGAACGCCATGTATGACGTGATTACCGCGCATTTCAACGGCGAGTTCGACTCCGCGACAGCGGTAGAGGAACTGGTCACAGCCGTCGATATCTCGAAGTAATCGACGTGCCTGCGGGAAAGCGCTTCGGCGCTTTCCCATCCAATCAATTGGAGACGTGCCATGGCACAGGTTGCCCGAAACCGCCGCGGCGGCAATGACTGGCTGCGTGAAGCGTTGCCGAAACTGGTTCTCAGTCCAAGTCTGGCGATGGTTCTGATTTTCGTCTACGGCTTCATCATCTTCACCTTCTATCTGTCCTTCACCGACAGCCGCATCCTGCCCTCTTTCGATCTTGTGGGCTGGGAAAACTATTCCAAACTGTTCCGCATCCGCGCTTGGGACACGGCGATCACCAACCTGTTGATTTTCGGCTCTCTGTATATCGTGATCTGCTGCGCACTGGGGCTGGCCTTGGCGATCCTGCTGGATCAGAAAATCCGCGCAGAAGGTTTCATCCGCACCATTTACCTCTACCCGATGGCGCTGTCGTTCATCGTCACCGGCACCGCGTGGAAATGGTTCCTTGATCCGGGGATCGGGTTGCAGGCGGTCATCCGCAGTTGGGGCTGGGAAAGCTTCACCTTCGACTGGATCAAGGATGGCGACATGGCGATCTATACCATCGTCATCGCGGCCGTCTGGCAAACCTCGGGCTTTGTCATGGCGATGTTTCTGGCGGGCCTGCGCGGCATCGACAACGAAGTGCTGAAAGCCGCCCAGATAGACGGGGCGTCGAATTTCGCGCTTTACCGCCGGATCGTCATTCCGCAACTGCGCCCCGCCTTCATGTCGGCCTTCGTGGTTCTGGCGCATATGGCGATCAAGTCCTACGACCTTGTCATCGCCCTGACAGGCGGCGGGCCGGGCACGTCCACCGAAGTCCCCGCCACCTTCATGTATTCCTACACGTTCACGCGCAACCAGATGGGCATCGGTGCGGCCTCGGCCACGATCATGCTTATGGCGATTGCCGCGATCATGGTGCCCTACATCTACTCCGAACTGCGGGAGAAGTCGTGATGTCCACCAATGCAACCGCAACCGTGGTCCGCACCGGCGCCGGATCGCGCTTTGTCATCTACACGCTTCTGGCGCTGTTCTGCCTGTACTACCTGCTGCCGCTTTATGTGATGGTGGTCAACTCGCTCAAACCGCTTAGCGAAATTCAGGCCGGGGGCATGATGGCCCTGCCCGACGTCTGGACGCTGGCACCCTGGAAAAGCGCCTGGTCCACCGCACAGATCGGGGTCGAGGCCACCGGCCTGCGCCCGTTTTTCTGGAACTCCATCGTCATGGTGGTCCCGGCGGTTGCGATCTCGACCGTGCTGGGCGCGCTCAATGGCTATGTGCTGACCAAATGGCGGTTCCGCGGCGACACGATCATCTTCGGGCTGCTGCTGTTCGGCTGCTTCATCCCGTTCCAGATGGTGCTGATCCCGATGGCGCGGATGCTGGGCCTTGTCGGGCTTGCGGGCACCGTACCGGGGCTGGTCTTTGTCCACCTTGTCTACGGCATCGGGTTTTCGACGCTGTATTTCCGCAACTACTACCAGCAGTTCCCGACAGAACTGGTGCGCGCGGCAATGATCGACGGGGCGGGGTTCTTCACCATTTTCCGGCGCATCATGCTGCCTTCATCCGGGCCTATCGCCGTGGTCTGCGTCATCTGGCAGTTCACGAATATCTGGAACGACTTCCTGTTCGGGGCCTCGTTCTCGGATTTCGACAGCCAGCCGATGACCGTGGCGCTGAACAACCTCGTGCAATCCTCGACGGGTGTGAAGGAATACAACGTGCATTTCGCGGGGGCCATCATGGCCGCCCTGCCCACCCTCCTCGTCTATATCGTCGCCGGCCGCTACTTCGTTCGCGGGCTGATGGCCGGATCTGTGAAAGGATAATCCGATGGGTTTTCTCGATATCAAAAACGCGACCAAATCCTACGGGGCGGTCAAGGTGCTGCATGAAACCGACATCTCGATCGAAGAAGGCGAGTTTCTGGTGCTGGTCGGTCCCTCCGGCTGCGGCAAGTCCACGCTTTTGAACATGATCGCCGGGCTGGAGGAGATCACCACCGGCGACATTGCCATCAAGGGCCAGTCAATGGCCGGCGTGCGCCCGGCGGACCGCAACATCGCGATGGTGTTCCAGTCCTACGCGCTCTACCCGAATATGAATGTCGGGCAGAACATCGTATTCGGTCTGGAAATGCACGGCGTCCCCAAACCAGAGCGTGACACGGCGATGAACAAGGTGGCCGACCTGTTGCAGATCAAGCATCTGCTGGACCGCAAACCGGGGCAGTTGTCTGGCGGTCAGCGTCAGCGCGTCGCCATGGGTCGGGCGCTGGTGCGCGATCCGGATGTGTTCCTGTTCGACGAACCCTTGTCCAACCTCGATGCCAAGCTGCGCGTGGACATGCGCACCGAAATCAAGAAACTGCACCAGAAGCTGAAGACCACCATCGTCTATGTCACCCATGACCAGATCGAGGCGCTGACCCTGTCGACCCGTATCGCGGTGATGTTTGGCGGCCATGTCCAGCAGCTTGGCACCCCGAAAGAGGTCTATGACAACCCCGCCAACATGTTCGTCGCGGGCTTCATGGGCTCGCCGTCGATGAACCTGTTTCCGGCGAAAATCGCGGTCGAAAATGGCAAGGCCGTGGCCAAGGCGAAACTTGCCGACGGTCAGGACGCCACCCTGCCCTTCCCTGAAGCGCGCGGTTTTGAGCGTCACGATGGCCGCGAAATCATTCTGGGCCTGCGCCCCGAGGCCATCACCGATCGCGACGGTGCCGACCGCAACAGCCAGTCGGTGCATGTCATCGACGCCCATGTCGACATCACCGAGCCTGCCGGGTCCGACACGTTCGTCAGCACCCAACTCGGCGGCAAGGAGGTGACGGGTCGTTTCCGCGCCGATGTGGATGTGCATCCCGGTCAGACATTCCCCTTTGCGATCAACATGGAAAAGGCCGTGGCCTTCGATCCCAAGACCGAAGAACGGGTGTCGTGAATGCACCAGCAGGCAGACATCGTCATTGTCGGATCCGGCATAGGCGGGGCCACGCTTGCCGCAGCGCTCGCGCCGTCCGGCCGCCGTATCCTCATTCTGGAACGCGGCGATCACCTGCGCCCCTCTGCCCATGACCGCGATGCCGAGGCGATCTTTGCCAAGGGCCACTACCGCCCGGATGAACAATGGCTGGACGGCGCTGGCAAGCCCTTCAATCCCGGCAATTACTACTATGTCGGCGGCAATTCAAAATTCTATGGTGCGGTGCTGCTGCGCTACCGCGCCGAGGATTTCAGCCCGCTGCGCCATATCGGCGGCACCACGCCGGGCTGGCCGATCCGCTATAACGACTTAGAGCCCTATTACGGCAAGGCCGAACAGCTTTACGCGGTGCGCGGCCAGACAGGCTGCGACCCGACAGAGCCTGCCCATTCCACGGACTACTCCTTCGGCCCCGTCCCGGACGAACCGGCGATCTCTGATCTGCGACGCAGGCTGTCAGCCGTTGGACTGCATCCTGCTTCTCTCCCGCTTGGCGTCGATCTTGACCGGTGGCTGTCGCGGGCCAGCACACCTTGGGACGCCTATCCCAACACATCCGGCGGCAAGCTGGACGCCGAAACCGGCGGTCTGGCGGCGGCGCTGGCGCATGACAACGTGTCGCTTCGCACCAATAGCCGGGTCAGCCGCGTGCTTGTCGGACCAGAGGGCCGGGTCACGGGGGTCGCGCTTGCCTCCGGTCAGGTGATCTCTGCCGGGGTCGTTGTCCTTGCCGCAGGTGCTGTGCAAAGCGCGGCCCTCTTGCTGGCCTCGGCGGATGAGGCGCATCCAACGGGTCTGGCCAATTCCTCGGATCAGGTCGGACGCAATTTCATGAACCATAACAGTTCGGCCATTCTGGCCCTGCATCCGTTCCGCACCAATCCATCCGTCTACCAGAAGACACTGATGGTAAACGATTTCTACCTGACGGGCGGTCCGGGTGGCGAACCGCTTGGCAATATCCAGCTTCTGGGCAAGATCTCGGGTCCGATCCTGCGCGCCTCCTCTGCTCTGCCAGCCGTTCTGGCGAACTGGATCGCAAAACGATCCGTCGATCTCTATGCCGTGTCCGAGGATCTGCCAGACCCCGACAGCCGTGTCAGCCTGAAAAACGGCCAGATCGTGCTGGATTGGAAACGCTCGAACCAGGACACCCACCGCGCGCTGGTGCGCAAGATCAAACGCTTGTTGCGCAAGGCGGGCTATCCGGTCGTCGTCTCGCGCCCCTTTGACCGGCGCACGCCATCGCATCAATGCGGCACAGCGCGGATGGGCAATGATCCGGCCACCAGCGTCACCGACAGTTTCGGGCGCAGCCATGACCACGCCAACCTGTTCGTCATGGACGCCTCGATCCTGCCCACCTCGGGCGCGGTCAACCCGGCGCTGACCATCGCCGCCCTCGCGATCCGCGCGGCAGAGCACATCGCACAAACCGACTTCGCGGCGTGACACCGGGGCCCTGCCCGTCCCGCCGCCCTCTCTTTTGGAAAAGACTCATGCCCAAAGGCTACGATTTCATCATCATCGGTGGCGGCTCTGCCGGCTCCGTCCTCGCCGGTCGGCTGTCAGAAGACCCCTCGGCGCAGGTGCTGCTGCTGGAAGCGGGCGGAAGCGACCGGCACCCGTTCTATCACCTGCCCGCCGGGTTTGCGAAGATGACCAAGGGCATTGGCAGTTGGGGATGGGAGACGGTTCCCCAGCGCCACATGCAGGACAAGGTCTTTCGCTACACGCAGGCCAAGGTGATCGGTGGCGGATCGGCGATCAACGCCCAGATCTACACGCGCGGCAATGCGCAGGATTACGATGACTGGCGGCAGATGGGTTGCACCGGCTGGGGCTATGACGACGTGCTGCCCTATTTTCGCAAGGCCGAGGATAACGAGACCTATGACAACGCCTTTCACGGCAAGGGCGGGCCTTTGGGGGTCAGCGAACCGCGCGCGCCCCTGCCCGTCTGCGAGGCCTATTTCGAGGCCGCCGCGCAGCTTGGTATCCCGCGCAACAGGGACATCAATGGCGAAAAACAGGACGGTGTGTGTTACTACCAACTGACGCAACGCAATGCGCGCCGGTCCTCGGCTGCGATGGCCTATGTCGCGCCGAACCGGCACCGTGCGAACCTGACCGTGAAGCTGGGCGCGCAGGTGCGCCGCCTGATCGTCGAGAACGGCCGTGCCACCGGCGTTGAAATGGCGGACGGCACGCGCCTGACTGCAAATGCCGAGGTGATCCTGTCCTCCGGTGCCATCGGCTCGCCGCGCTTGTTGCAGCTTTCGGGAATCGGTCCGGCGGATCATCTGGCGTCGCTGGGCATCGACGTGGTGCAGGATCAGCCGCAGATCGGGGCCAACCTTCAGGATCATCTGGACCTCTATTGCATCAGCGAACTTCGCGGGCCGTATAGCTATGACCGCTACGCCAGGCCGCACTGGGCGGCGCTTGCCGGGCTGCAATATCTGTTTGGGCGCAAGGGGCCGGTGGCCTCGTCCCTGTTTGAAACCGGCGGCTTCTGGTATGCCGACCCCAGCGCGCGGTCGCCGGATATTCAGTTCCACCTCGGGCTGGGCACCGGCATCGAACATGGCGTCGCGGCCATGCCGCAGGGCGGGATCACGCTGAATTCCTGCTACCTGCGCCCACGCTCGCGCGGAACCGTAAGGCTGCAAAGCGCCGATCCGGCCAAGGCCCCGCTGATCGACCCGAACTACCTGCAAGATCCGCTGGACCGCGACATGTCGATCCGGGGGCTGAAGCTGACGCAAGAGATCCTCGCACAGTCGCCGCTGAGCAAATACATCCTGGCCGAGCGTCTGCCGGGGCCGGACGTGACCACCGACAAGGACTATTTCGATTTCATCTGCCGTCACGCCAAGACCTCGCACCATTGCGCAGGCACCTGCCGCATGGGGCCGGATGACGCCGCCGTGGTGGATACGCGGCTGCGCTTCAACGGGATCGACGGACTGCGCGTGGTTGACAATTCGATCATGCCAACGGTGATTTCGTCCAACACCAACGCCGCCGCCATCATGATCGGTGAAAAGGCCGCCGACATGATAAAATCCGACAATGGAATGGGATAGAAGATGATCCGACATATCGTATTGATCAGGTTCCGCCCTGACGTGACCGAAGCCAAGATCGCCGAGCTGTTTGCAGAGCTTCACCAGATCGAAGGCAAACTGCCCGGTCTGCTGGGCATCACCTCGGGGCGCAGCGAAAGCCCCGAACAGATGGAGCGCGGCTACATGCACGGCTTTGTCGCGGATTTCCGCGACTGGGACGGGCTACAGGCCTATCAGGATCACCCCGACCATCAGGCCATCGGCGCAAAACTGACCGAGCATGCGGATCAGGGCAAGGCTGGCATCCTGTGCTTCGATCTGCCCGTCACGGACTAGGGAATTGCAGCCGGGCGGCGCATCGGGCAATGTGACCGGGCCGCAAAGGCCCGGCGCGTCTGACCGGGCGGGCCCGACGGTGGGCGGCGGGCTTTACGGGAACCAACCACCATGACTGTCACCCGCCGCCCCACCATCATCGACGTTGCCAAACAGGCCGGGGTGTCCAAATCCACGGTCAGTCTGGTCTTGCAGAACAGCCCTTCGGTCCGCGAGGAAACCCGCCAACAGGTGCGCGCCGCGATGGCCCAGATCGGCTATGTCTACAACCGGTCCGCCGCCAATATGCGCTCCTCGAATGCGGGCCTGATCGGGCTGGTGATCAATGACCTGCGCAACCCGTTTTTCACCGAATTCGCCACCTCGCTTCAGATGGCGCTGTCAGAGCGTGGCTATTCCGCCGTGATGGCCAATACCGATGAAAAGTCCGAATTGCAGGAACAGGTCGTCAGCGCGATGATCGAACACGGGGTCTCGGCGCTGATCCTGTGTCCCACCTATGGCCCGTCATCGACCTTCGATGCGATTGCCCGCGCGGGCATCCCTGCCCTGCAAATGCTGCGTTGGGTGGACGAACGGTTTGACCTGTTCCCGCTTTCCGCCCCCGACTATATCGCGGGCAGCCGTGCCGCGACCGAACACCTGATCCGGATGGGCGCGCACCGTATCGCCTTTGTCGGCGGTCCCGAAGGCCGGACAGTCACCGAAGAGCGCAAGGTCGGCTATCTTGACGTTTTGCGCGAACATGACATGCAGCCTTGCGTGCTGACCGGGCGATCGGTGCGCGCCTTCGGCAGAGACGCCGCCAAGACGCTGGCAAACGAACATCCTGCCGTCGATGCCGCGCTGTGCTTCAACGATCTGGTGGCCTTGGGGATGCTGTCGGGGTGCTATGAAATCGGGCGTAACGTCGGCACGGATTTTCGCATCGTCGGCATTGATGATATCGAAGAGGTTGCCCAGACCTTCCCGGCGCTCAGCTCCGTCAGTTGCGACATTGCCGCGATTGGCCAGCAGGCCGCCAGAACCGTGGTCGACTGGCTCGAAGACGGCAAGACGCCCCCGCCCGAGACCCGTACCCCGGTCAACCTGGTGGTCCGCGCCTCCAGCAACCCGGACGCATGACGTCAAGACGCCGCCACGCAGCATAGCACCCCGATCCCGACCCGGTTGACGCAAAACCGCGCGCCGTGTATCGATAATTGGAACGTTCCAATAAACCCGATCGGATTGCCCCAGTGACCAACCCTATCCCCCAAGACATCCTTGACGCGCTGACCGATGTAGAGATGCCGCGCCTGCCCCCTGCCCCGCAGATTGCCGAAACCCTCCGGGTCAGTGGCCACACTATCCCGGTCCGCAATTGCGGCTGTGTCGTTGTCGGCAGCGGTGCCGCAGGCCTGCGCGCGGCGGTCGAGCTGGCCCGCCGGGAGGGCGATGTCACGATCATCAGCCAAAGCGCCTGGGGCGGCACATCCGCCTGTTCCGGGTCGGACAAGCAGACGCTGCACACCGCCAATACCTCGGATCAGGGCGACAATTTCACCGCCATGGCACGGGCGATCCGCGCGGGCGGCGCGATGGACGAAGACATCGCCTATATCGAGGCCACAGGATCCACCCGTGCGATGGCGTCGCTACAATTTCTGGGCCTGCCTCTGCCGCAAGACGCGCTTGGCGGCACGCTGCGCTACAAGACCGACCATGACGAGGTGGGCCGGGCGACAAGCTGCGGGCCGCGCACCTCGCGATTGATGGTGCAGGTTCTGGCCCGCGAGGCGATCCGCCTGGGCATTGCCTTCTTCAACCAGACAACCGCCGTCCGGATCCTGACGCAAGGCGACGGACCCGCGCGCCATCTCGTCGGCATCCTTGCGATACAGCCCAGATCCCAGACGCCCGACAACCCGCTCGGCCTTGTCGCCTTTCGCTGCGCCGCGCTGGTTCTGGCCGCAGGCGGCCCCGGAGAGCTTTACCGCGACAGCGTCTTTCCCAACGGCTGTTTCGGATCGCTGGGTCTGGCGCTGGAGGCCGGTCTGGATCTGGTCAACCTGACCGAAAGCCAGTTCGGCATCGGTACAAGGCGCGAGGGCTTCCCGTGGAACCTGTCGGGCACCTATGTGCAATCCATGCCGCATATCTATTCCGTCGATGACGCGGGCCAGGAACATCATTTCCTTGGCGGGTATTTCCGAACCACGCAGGAAATGGTCTCGAACATCTTTCGCAAAGGCTATCAATGGCCGTTCCATGCCAGCCGGATGCTGGATTTCAAATCCAGCCTTGTTGACCTTGCCATCTTCCGCGAGGGTCAGAAGGGGCGGCGCGTCTTCATGGATTTCAACCGCAATCCACTGCCTGTGCCGGGCGATCAGCCCTTCAGCCTGACCCGGTTGGACGATGATGTCAGCGCCTATCTGGGCACGGCAGGCGCGGTGCAGGACCAGCCCATCGACCGGCTGCGCCACATGAACCCGCTCGCGATAGAGCTTTATCGCCGATACAAGGTCGATATCGCTGCCGATCCGCTGGAATTTGCCGTCAACAACCAGCACATGAATGGCGGCATCGCCGTCGATATCTGGGGGCGCAGCAATGTCGGTGGCATCTACGCGATTGGCGAGGCCGCCGGCACCCATGGTGCAACCCGTCCGGGCGGCGCTGCGCTGAACGCGGGTCAGGTCTTTGGCACCCGCGCGGCCGAACATATCGCCGCCACGGGATGCGCGGCGTCCCCGGCGACGCACAATATCACGGATACGGCGACGGAAGCGCTGGACCGGATCGCCGCGATCCTGAAACCCGACAGCCCCCTGCCCTATCGACAAGTCCGCGACGACGTGCAGGCAAGGATGAGCGATCACGCAGGCATCATCTGCACGCCAGATCAGGTCAGCACAGCGCTGAAGGCCGCCACGGCCCTCTGCGCCGATATTCGGCAAAACGGCCTCGCCTATGACCGGCCCGCCGAGATTGCCCGTGCCCTGCAATGGCAACAAATGGCGCTGGCCTCGCAGGCGGTCCTTGCGGCGCTAGACCACTATATCCGCAATGGCGGCGGCAGCCGGGGTGCCCGTGCAATTTGCGACACCGACGGCGATGCGCTGCCCGTCACACGCGCGGGGTCATTGGAGGAGTTCCGCTTTCGCAGCCAAAAGGCGGTAGACGGGGAACAGCAGATCCTCGTGCGTTTGACCAAGGATGACATCGGCCTCTCGACCCGGGCCAACCGTCCGTTCGATGACACCGCCAAGGCCTTTTTCGAACGCGACTGGCCCGCATGGCTAACGAAGGCGATCTATGATCTGCCCCCTGCCCCGGACCCCAGCGCCTGATCGCCACGCACGCCCTGCTCTGCTCTTGCGCTACGGGCTGTGTCTCGCGCCCGTCCGGCTTTGCCATCAAGCGTCGGCTTCCTGCCACTTGTCGCGCTCGGGGATCATGTGGCGAGAGGTCTCAAAGCCGCCAGAATACCGGGCCGACCCCCCGGTCAGACCCCGTCGATCAGAACATCCAGCGCCCGCTTGAGCGCGTCGCGGTCTTCCGCCAAAGACCCTATCGGCGCGCGCAACTCGGCCCCCGGCACGGCGGCAAGCTCTTGCACCCGGACGATCCACCGCGTGCCATCAATCACCACCTTTGGCGTCAATACCGGGAACGCGGCATACCGGCCCTCTTCGCGCAAAGGTGCCACGATACGGGACGCCTCGATCCCGATCAGATCGGTCTGCAAATCGACGACAAGCTGGCCCGAGTTCAGGCGATAAACATCGAACTGCGCCACCGCCCCCTGCCCTAAAAGCTTCTGAACTGCGCCAGGGGCAGGCCGTTCCGGGCCACCTCCTCGGCATAAGCATCAATCGCGGCCCGGTTTTCCTCGCGCCACAGACGGTTGCGCTCGACCTTTGCGGCCTCAAGAATAGCGCCCTCTGCAAGCCGCGACATGTTCAGGCCAAGCGCCCGCGCCGTTTCCGCGACCTCGGCATCCAATGTCAGATTGACCTTGATACGGCCCATAGCACCCTCACGCATTATACGCCTATCTCAGGAGTATATAACCGCACAGACCCACTTGACAAGTCATCAACCATCAGCCCCGCCGATCCGGCGCATCGAGCAACCGTTCCAGCTCCGCCATGGCCACCTCGACCAGTTCACCGTCGACATGCTTCCCCCCGATCCGGATGAACCACCCCGCCCCGTCCTGTTCGGCCCGCAATGAGATGCCCGACCCCAGCGTCCTGAGTTCCGCCCTCGCCTGTGCCTTACGCGGCCGGCCGCCCCTCTTGGGATCTTCCTTGCGCTCGAACCCGTCCAGCGCCGCCGCGATCAGATCGGCCTCTTCCGCCGGACTGTCCGGCACGCGTTCCGCCAGCGCCTCACGCAGTTTCGCCTCTCCGCCATCGCGCAGCGCGGCGGCGATCTTCAGACCGTCCTTTTCCTTGATGAGATCCGGGAAGGTCAGCATATCGCCCAGCTCTTCGAAGATCAGCGCGAAGGACCGGATCTTCGACCGCTTGCCTTTCGACGCCGCCGGGAACAGCGCATTCACGGCCTCCTCGGCATTCACGAACGCGCCCTGCTGCGCGGCAATCACCGCGATTCGCCCGCGTTCATAATGGCTTAGCGAGGCGCGGATTTCGTTTTCCTCGACCATCGCGGCAAAGGTGCCACCCATCGCCTCCGGGTCGCGCAGCACCGCCTTGATCCGCGCATAGCCATCCTCATTCGTCAGCGCATGCAGATCCCGAAACGCCTTCAGCCGCCGATAGCCCGACAGCAACCCGTAGCGGAACCCCCGCGAATCGTCGGGCAATTCGAACAGTTCAACCGGCAGCCGCAATCCCCCCTTCGCGATAGAGGCTTTCAGCTCTTCCATCTCTTCGACGTCCAGCACCACCCGGTCGCGCACCAGCGCATCGGCGTCGATCTCGTCCAGCGGCACCTCAAGCATGACCAGCCCGCGCCCCTGCGCATCGCGCAGCCGCTCTGCATCAACCCGGTTCTTCGCCGCCTCGGCCCGCTGTTCGGCCGGGCGCGGGTCGAACGCGCCTGCGCTTTCGGCGGCAACCTGGGCAATTGGCGCCCCGCCCCGCCCTGCCCCGGTATCCAGTTTCAGTTCCGCCTCGATCCGGCTCAGATCCTCGGCCGAGGGCGTCTCCAGCTTGCGTCGCTTTGCCATGTCACTTGTCCTCCTGCTCGGCCTTTGCCATCTGCTGATCGCGCCACCATGTGCCAAGGATCACTTCCTTCACCTCAGCCCAGGTCCGGTCAAACGTCTCGCGGCCCCGCACATAGGTCTCCCGGTTGAAATCGCGATAATCGGTCTCGTAGATGCCCGAAACCTGCTCTCCGGCCTGTCCGACCATGGCGGTCATTTCCTGCCGATATGTCGTCATGAAATCGCCGAAATAGGCCTGGATCACATTTGCCAGATCGGTCTGCTGGTTCGCGTCGAAACGGGTCACCATTGCGCGCACCGCATCCCATTCGAACCGCACCTCGTCCAGCCCTTCGGCCCGCCGCAACCGGTTTTCGCCCTCCTCGATCGAGGCGAAGGTCGAATAGATCATGTCAAAGAACCGCCCCGTCGAATCGAATTCCAGAAACGATGCGCCAAGCGGCACAAGCAGAATATCGGCGGCGGTCAGCGCATTGATCGTCAGATACCCCAGTGCCGGCGGGGTATCGAGCAGGACGATATCGTAATCATCCAGCATGCCGCCTTCTTCCAGCGCATTCAGCAGCGAATTCCACAGCGGCCAGGATCGCATCTGCATCCGCCAGACCGGCACCTGAAACTCCGCCCAATACAGGTTCAGCTGCGCGCCGATCAGGTGGATATTGGGCCAATGGGTTTTCTGCACGAGGTTTCGTGGCGAAACCTCTAACGCCTCGGTCAGCGTCTCATCGAATTGGAAAGGTGTCAGCCCCTCGGCCTCGCGCACCCTGTTCTCTTCGGTCAGGTGCAGGGCATAATCGCGCGCCAGCAGCGGAAACACCGTCTGCCATTCATCCTCTACCTTGCCGCCCATGATCGACGTCATCGACCCCTGACTGTCCAGATCGATCACCAGCACCTTGTAGCCATCCAGCGCGGCCGACATCGCCAGATGCGCACAGGTCGAGGTCTTGCCCACGCCACCCTTGAAATTCGCCACGGCCACGACCTTTGCAGGCAGGCCTTCGGGGCGCCACGCGCGGTAATCGCGATCCTTCACACCTTCCTTGGCAAAAAAATCGCGCAGGCGCAGGATCTCTTCCAAAGTGAACCATTTCGATCCACCCTCGCCCTCGCCCTGTGGCAATTCCGGGTTCTGCCGCAGAACGCGGCGCAGATGCGCCGAATTCACCGGGATCAGATAGCGACAGACTTCCCATGTGGAAAACTTGCGCAGACGCTTGGCCCCGTCCGGGGCATATCCCCGGCGCGCCAGATCATCCCGCCCGCGTGTAGCGAAGGCCGCCGCCTTGGCAAACCGCGCCGTATCAATCGGATCTGCAAGCTTGCCAGCAGCCGTCTCCGGGTCAATATTGAAATACGGGGGAATTCCGGGCTTGCCCGACAGTCCAGGTTTTTTTGCCATGTTGCCTCGGATGTCCGCTGTTTACCGCGATATTCGCTGAACTATGGCACATGACGGAACGATTGTGAATCTGTTTGAGTCCCGTCTCTTCCAAAAACCTTATATAGAGACGAAGCAAACGAGGCCTGTTTGGTTTCTTTCAGACTCTTTAAGATGTTTGAGGTTAAATTATCCGTGTTATAACAGATAATTAGAGGCGTTTCAGCGCCCGTATACGGGATGAAAGGGGGCTGGATGCGGGAATTGTGGGACCCATCTACGGGATGCAAGGAACCTTTATCCGGTCAGACAGGGCGCAAGCGACTCGAAATGCCGGGTTTTCGGCTTGATAGGCTCACATAGGCGCGAATCGGGTCGCCCCTGCCCGCCCGATGAAAGTGAGGCATCCCGCAAACGGATACCTTTCCGATCGTATGCCAAAACATAGGTGCCCGTATACGGGAGGCCGGCACAGGTTCCCAGTTTACTCTTGCTCGCGGATACCTTTTCGCGGATCATATTGGCAACCGGGGCAAGGCGAGTCGCCCGAGACATCCGGATATAAAGCGCCCGCTTCCGGGTGCATGAGGCATAGGCGGTTCTGCCGCCAAGCGAGGTCAGTATGGATGACATCCCCCGCGATCGGCTCAGCGGCCCGTTGCGCCGTGGTGCGGTCAAGAAGCATGTGGCGGCAATCCACGTTTCTGGCAAGTTGACGCTGTTGCAGCGCAAGTTGTCCAATGTGCTGCTGCTCAACGCCTACGATACGTTGACGTCGCAGGCCTCTCATCAAATGGACGCCCGGACGCTCTGTTTGATGATCGGGTATAATTCGAACGACATGGACACGCTCAAGGCGTCGCTTCGCGGTCTGGCCGAAACGGTGGCCGAATGGGATATGCTCGACGCCGAGGGCAAACAGGAATGGGGTGTCTCGGCGCTGTTATCCTATGCCAAGCTGAAGGGCGGGGTCTGCGAATATGCCTATTCGCCCGCGCTGGCGGAAAAGCTGCACGATCCCAAGGTCTTTGCCCTGATCAACCTCAACATCCAGCGGCGGTTCACCTCGGGCCATGCACTCGCTCTGTATGAGAATTGTTATCGCTTCGTCCGGACAGGTTCGACGGGCTGGTGGTCGCTGGACCTGTTTCGCCGTCTGATGGGCGTGGCCGACAGCCCGTATTACGAAACCTACAAGCATTTGAACGCCAAGATCATCAAACCCGCCGTGGCCGAGGTGAACAAGACTTCGAACATCGTGGTCACGCCGGAGGTGCGCAAGATGGGCCGTTCGGTGACGGATATTCGGTTCCAGATAGCCGAGAATCCGCAACTCGCGATCCTTGATCTCGATGACGGAGAAGGCATCCGCAACAGCGAGATCTACGCCCGCCTGCGAGAACTGGGCGTCAGTGACCGGCTGGCGCGGCAATGGGTGGCCGAACATGGCGAAGCCTATGTCGGTCAGAAGCTCGACTACGTGGCTGGTCAGGGCGGGGTGAAGAATGCTGTGGGATATATTTCCAAGGCACTGAAACATGATTACGGCAATCCGCATCCGAAGGACGGGCAGGGGGTTTCGCCGCGAAACCCTGTGCCTCCGACCAGTCCCCGCGCGCGTCGGCTTGCCCGGATCCGGGATCTGGCGGCGGCCCGGAAACCGACCCAAAGAGATGCGGACAAGCTGCTTTTCCTGGCGCGGCTCGAAGGGTCATTGAGGGATGATTTCGAGCGGCACGGCTGGATGTCGGCGCTGAATGCGGACGCGATTCTGGCCTTTTGGGAGGAGCTTTCGCCGGGGGCTTTCGATGATCTGGAGTGATCGCAGCACGTCCGAGGAATGATGGATGATTGCGAACGCGTAAAGCGCGCGGGCGCGGTGCAAAGTCGTTCGAAATCATCTATACTGTGGAGATTGCACAAAGGCCGCATGCTGGGCGGGAACGCAAAATTGACGTGCTTTTTCCAGTCTGGTCCTGAATGATGCAAGACATCAACAGTGATGAAAGCCTTAAATGCATATTCTTCGTCAACTCATCCTTGTTTTGATTGTCGCCGCAGGCGGCCTTTATCTTTGGGTGGCCTATGTCCCGCAGTCCAGACCGCTTTTGGACAAGCTGGGATTGCTTGACCTTTTGGGGGTCGAAATGGCCGCCACTGACGCGGCACCTTCCGGGGCGGGATGGTCCGGGGGTGGGGCTGCGAAGGTGGTCACAGAGGATGCGGCGGAGCGGGCCATCGCCAACCGGATCACCGCCATCGGGGATGGCCGCGCGCTGCGGTCCGTCACGGTCCGGTCGAACGCTGTCGGGGTGATTACCGATCTGACGTTGGCCTCGGGTCAGCGTGTGGAGGCGGGAACCGTGATTGCGCGGCTGGAGGACGAGGCCGAGCAGATTGCGGTGGAGCAAGCCCAGCTTCGGCTGGACGAGGCCCGCAAGGAAGAAGAGCGCGTCAAACAGCTTCAGACACGCGGTGCAGTCACCGAGGTGCGTCTGAGCGAGACCGAAAACGCGGTGCGCAGCGCCGAACTTGGATTGCGGGAGGCAGAGTTCAACCTGTCACAGCGCGAAGTGGTCGCGCCGATTTCCGGCTGGGTCGGAATCATCGACATCTCGCAGGGCGACCGGGTCAACAGTCAGGATATTCTTGCAACGATTACAGACCGTTCCGAGATCCTGATCGACTTTCGCGTGCCTGAACGGGTGATTGGCAAGATCGCGGAAGGGCAGGGGGTTGATGTCACGCCGCTGGGCCTGCGCAACACGACCCTGAAAGGCGAAATTGCCACGATTGACACGGTGGTGGACCGGGCCAGCCGAACCTTGCTGGTGCGGGGCAAGGTGCGGAATGCTGACGATCTTCTGCGCGCCGGGATGGCGTTTTCGGTCAGCCTCAGCTTTCCCGGCGAAACGCTGCTGTCGATCGCGCCTTTGTCGGTGCAATGGTCAAGCGACGGTCCTTTTGTCTGGGTCGTGCGGGACGGCAAGGCGCAAAAGGTCGAGGTCACCATCGAACAGCGCAACAGCGATTCCGTTCTGGTCAAATCCGACGATCTGGCTGCCGGGGATGCCGTTGTGACCGAAGGGGTGCAAACGCTGCGTGACGGGGCCGAAGTCTTGCCAGTGGGCCCACAGGAAACAGCCAATGCCGTGGCCAACCCCGTCCGAAAGGATGCGCTATGAGCGGCGCTGACATCTCGTCGCCCGGCACGGCGCTGTTTGTGCGTCGCCCGATCCTTGCCTTCGTCCTGAACGCGTTGATCGTGCTGGCGGGTCTTGCCGCGCTTGTCGGGGTCGAGGTGCGGGAACTGCCCAATGTGGACCGGCCGGTTGTGACTGTCACGACCAGATTTTCTGGCGCGGCCCCGGAAACCGTGGATCAGGAACTGACCGGGCGCATCGAGGGGGCCGTGGGGCGCGTTTCGGGCGTGCGGGCCATCGCGTCCAATTCGCGGTTCGGGCGCAGCCGGGTCACGCTGGAATTCAACGACAACGTGGATATTGACGTGGCCGCGACCGATGTGCGCGACGCGGTGGCGCGGATCGTCAACCAACTGCCCGAAGCTGCGGATGATCCCGAAATCGTCAAGGCGGATGCCAATGCGCAAGCGGTCATGCGGATCGCCGTGACCTCTGCCGGGCGGTCACCACAGGAGCTGACAGCGATTGTCGAGGACCGGATCGAGGATCGTCTGATCTCGGTCGACGGGGTGGCTGATTTGCAGATCTACGGCGACCGGACACCGGTCTTTCGCGTTGATATTGACCAGTTGGAGCTGGCCAGCCGGGGGCTGACGCTGGGCGATGTGCAGCGTGCGCTGGCCGATGTGGCCTATGATGCGCCTGCGGGCGATCTGGCGGGGGACCGGCAATCCATCAATGTGCGCACCACGGCAAGCGTCGCCACCGAGGCGGCGTTCGAGGCGCTGGAAATCCGCCAGAACGTCCGCATCGGTGATGTGGCGCGCGTGACATTGGGACCAGCGCCGGGCGAAACGGTTTTGCGGGCCAACGGGCAGCAGGGCATCGGGATTGGCATTGTCCGGCAGGCCACGTCAAACACGCTGGAAATTTCGTCCAATGTGCGCGCGGTTGTCGATGATCTCAGCCAGAGCCTGCCGGATGACGTGAAGATTTTTGTCACATCCGATGATGCGACGTTCATTTCGGGGTCGATCAGCGAAGTACTGAAAACGCTGGGGATTGCCGTGGCCATCGTGGTGGCGGTGATTTTCATCTTTCTGCGCGATGTGCGTGCGACGCTGATCCCGACACTGACCTTGCCAGTGGCGCTGATCGGCACGCTGGCGGCGATCTATCTGGTCGGGTTTTCGGTCAACATCCTGACGCTTCTGGCGCTGGTGCTGGCCACGGGGATGGTTGTCGATGATGCGATCGTGGTGCTGGAAAACATCGTGCGGCAGCGCGCGGCCGGCATGGGGCCACGGGCTGCGGCGGTGAACGGTACGGCGCAGGTGTTCTTTGCGGTCGTGACCACCACGGCGACGCTGGCGGCGGTGTTCGTGCCGCTGTCCTTCCTGCCGGGGCAGGCGGGCGGGCTGTTCCGGGAGTTCGGCTTCACCCTGGCGATGGCGGTGCTGTTGTCCTCGGTCGTGGCGCTTAGCCTGTGTCCGGTGCTGGCCAGCCGGTTGCTGACAAAGCCGCCCACAAAAGACCCGCGCGGCCCGATGGTCTGGCTGGGCAACCGGCTGGTGCGCCTGTATGAAATGACCTTGCGCGGGGCGCTGGACATGCCCGCCGTGATCGTGCTGATCGCTGTTTTCGTCGCGGCCACGGCGGCGCTGGTCGCGGGTGGGATCCGGCAAGAGGTGACGCCGCCGGAAGACCGTGCCGTGGCGTTGCTGAGCATTTCCGCCCCGCAGGGCGTGTCGCTGGATTATACCCAGTCGAAGATGCGCCAGATCGAGGATCTGATTACACCGCTTCAGGAAAGCGGCGAGGTCACCAACATCTTCTCGATCAGCGGGTTCGGCTCTGACAATCGCGGTTTCATGGTGTTCACGCTGGCCAATTGGGAAGACCGGGACCGCGCCCAGCAAGAGATCGTGGGCGAGATCAACGGCATGCTGCGCGGCATCATCGGGGTGCGGGCCTTTGCCATTCAGCCGAACTCTTTGGGGATACGCGGCGCGGGCAGGGGGCTGGCCTTTGCGATCACCGGCGACAGCTACGATCAGCTTGCGGAGGTGGCGGAAACCATGGTGGCCCGGATGCAGGAAATTCCGGGCTTGGGACAGGTGCGGCTGGAATACGAACAGACGCAACCGCAGCTTTTCGTGCAGATCGACCGGACGCTGGCGGCGGATCTGGGCATCGACATCTCGGGGCTGGGGCAGGCGTTGCAGGCGGTGCTGGACGGGCGCAGGGTTGCGTCGGTTTTCATCGACGATGCCAGCTATGACGTGCAGATGGTGTCAACCTCGGACCCGGTGAACGATCCGGGCGATCTTGAGAATGTCTTTGTGCAGACCGGCGACGGGCAGATGGTGCCGATGTCCAGTTTCGTGACGCTGGAGGAACGCGCCGTGGCGCCGGAGCTGGACCGGGAAGGGCAGAACCGTTCGGTGGAATTGTCCGCGGGGCTGACGCCCGATATGTCGCTGGGCGACGCGCTGGCCGCGGTACAGTCCATCGGAGAAGAGGTGTTGGCCGAACAGAACCGTATCGTGCCGCTGGCCGAGGCGGCGACGTTGGACCAGACCAATAACGGCTTGTTCATCACCTTTGGTTTCGCCATCCTCGTGGTGTTTCTGGTGCTGTCCGCTCAGTTTGAAAGCTTCATCTCTGCGGTCGTTGTCATGTCCACCGTGCCCTTGGGGCTGGCCTGTGCGGTGTTCGCCCTGCTGATGACCGGGCAAAGCCTGAACGTCTACAGCCAGATCGGGCTGGTCATGCTGATCGGGATCATGGCGAAGAACGGCATTCTGATCGTCGAATTCGCCAACCAGCTTCGTGACAAGGGGCAGGACGTTCGTTCGGCGATTTTCGACGCCTCGACGATCCGGCTGCGTCCGGTGATGATGACCATGACCTCGACCGTTCTGGGGGGCGTGCCGCTGATCCTGTCTTCGGGCGCGGGGGCCGAGGCGCGCGAGGCGCTGGGGTGGGTGATCGTCGGCGGGCTGGGGCTGGCCACGGTGTCAACGCTGTATCTGACGCCGGTGGCCTATCTTTTGCTGGCGCGGTTCTCGACGCCGAAGGCAGAGGAAGAGGCGCGGCTGGTCAGAGAGCTGTCGGAGGCGCGTGCCCAAGCGGCCTGAGTCCCCGATGGCAGGACGAAGAGGGCAGGGGGTGCCCACGCCGTCAACCAGCGCCGGTCCGGCGATGTACCGGGCCTATCGCAGCGCAGCAGGTATTTGTTGCCTTACGGGTTGAAAACCCGGCGAGATCTGCCAGATGAGGTAATCTGGCCGATGCGGGATTGATTGGTGAGGGTCTTTGCACAACAAGCGGCGGACAGCAGACCTCATCTGGAAAAGGAAGGGTACTTCATGCGTAATATTGCCTCTACATTTGCCGTGCTTGTGATGGCAGGAACCGCTTCGGCGGATGTGACCGTGTCCATCCCGCTTGAACTTGGCGGAATGGATAGCGTGACAGCGCACAGCTATTCCTGCGGCGACGACCAGAGCTTCGCCGTGCAATATGTCAATGCCGGGGCAAATGCGCTTGCGATCCTTCCGGTGGACGGGGAACAGCGCATTTTCGTGAACGTGGTGTCTGGATCCGGGGCGCGCTATGCCTCCGGCGCGCATGTCTGGTGGACCAAGGGCGATACCGCAACCTTGCAGAACGAGATGTCGGATGGCGGCGATCTGGAGTGTCAGGTGCAGGATGCCCAACCCTCAGAGTGAGAGCATCGTCGTGGCGATTGAAAAGTAGATCAGAACGCCAAGCGCGTCGGAAATCGTGGTGACCAGCGGCCCGCTGGCCGTTGCCGGATCCAGCTTCAGACGGCTGAGCAGGAACGGTAACGACATGCCGACAAGGCTGCCGATGATCACCACCAGAAACATCGTCATGCCGACAACCAGCGCAACATCGGACCCGCCGCGCCATATCCCCAGGGGAAAGACGACCAGTGCCATGGTCGCCCCAAGCGCGGCGGCGATGAACAATTCGCGTCCGATCAGGTCGCGCCAGTCTTTCAGCACGACATCGCCCGTCGCCAGCGCGCGCACCATCAATGTGGCCGATTGCGCACCGGCATTGCCGCTGCTGTCGATCAGAAGCGGCAGGAAGAACACCAGCGAGACATAGGCCAGAATGGTTTCCTCGAAATAGGCGATGCCCGCGCCTGAAAAGAGGTTGCCGAAAACCAGCAGGGCCAGCCAGACGATGCGCTTTGAATAGAGCAGCCGGATACTGGCTTGACGCATGTTTTGCGAAAATGGCAGCACGGTCGAAATCTTCTGAAAATCCTCTGTCATTTCCGCCTGCATCGCGTCGGCCGCGTCATCATGGGTGACGATGCCCAGCAATATGCCCTCCGCGTCGACGACGGGCAGCGCCAGAAGGTCATAGCGCGCAATCAAATGCGCGACGTCCTCGCGGCTGGCATCCGAGGAGGCGGAAATGGGGTCGGCCTCCATCAACGCGGCGACCGGCGTCATATCGTCGGCCAATACCAGTTCATGCAGCCGGATCGAGCCCATCAGGTGACGGCTTTCATCCAGAACATAGGATCGGTAGATCGTTTCCGTGTCCGGTGCTTGCCTGCGCAATGCGGCCAGGGCGTCCTTCGCGGTCATATCCTCGGCAAGCACGGCATAATCCGATGTCATCAGCGCACCGACAGAGCGATCACCGTGGACAGAAAGGCGGCGAATATCCGCCCGGTCCGCCTCGTCAAGCTCTGCCATCAATGCCTTCTGGTCGTCCGGCGCGAGATGGTTGAACAGATCCGCGCGGTCATCGGCATCCATCCGGGTCACGATTCTGGCCAGATCGGCGGCCGCCACGGTTCCGGCCAGATCGGTCTGGGCGGCCAGTGACATTTTCCCGAACACATTCGCCCGGCGCCCCGGATCGACATCCAAAAGCTGTTGTGATCTCTCTGCAACGGGCAACTGCTCTATCCAGGTGGCGACATCGACAGCATGCGCCGATGCCAGAAATGTCGCGATGGTATCCTTCGATGCATGTGCCGATGGCAGATGTCCCATTGAGTGTCGGTCATATATCGGCATGGGAGCGTCCTTTGACATGCGGGCAGGGGGCCAGAAATGAATAGCGTCCACCGTCACCGTCAACAAGCGCGCCCGATCACGCAAGCCATGCGTTGCCGGCGCTGTACATCAGGACCCGCTGCCGGGAAACGTTGCGGGTGCCGCCATGCGTGGGTTTGCACATTGGCTGGCCGTCAGGTCGAGGCGTCGTCGATCAGCGGATTGGGCTTGGCGAACTCTTCGAGGCCCATCTGATTGCTGATCGTGATGCGGGTGCCGTTCACGGTGACACCATGAGGCTGGAGGCCTTTGAAGGCGCGGCTGAGGTTTTCGGGGGTCATGCCCAATATGGATGCCAGACGGCGCTTTTCGAAATCCAGTGTAAACACGTTGCCGCCGCCGACATGCTTTTGCTGCCGGAGCAGATAATTGGCCAGCCGTTCAAGCGAGCTGCGCAGCTTGATGTCCTTCTGTGCCTTGATGACGGATCGGTAGCATTGCGAAAGCTCTGTCACGATCGCACGGGCAAAACCACTGTCCTTGTCGAAAATGCTGCGGACATCCTGGCTGGGTATCAGGGCGATCCGGCTTTTTTCCAACGTGCGCGCGGACATCAGATAGGGCGCATTCTTGATCGTTGCGGCCAGAATGAAGGTAGAGATCGGCCGCACGGTGGCCATGCTGGTCGCCCTGCCGTTCCATTCCGAAAACAGATCGACCGCGCCGGACAGAACGACATGCAGAAAATCGCTTGGGTCGCCTTCGGTAATCAATTCGACCTGAGCGGGGAAATTCTGGACATAGGCCCCCTGCATCAAGGAGGCAAAATGCCCATCTGTCATTTGCGCGAACAGGTCGAGTTTCTGTATATCCCGGTATTCGGAATCGGACATGGCACTTCCTTAGCGGCCGCGTTGGGTAAGTATCGGTCACCTGATTGATAATTGTCAATTATTCGATTGACCTGTGCCGAATTGCGCTTGACCTATCAGGTTTTCAGGTATGACATTTTTCTTATAAGCAACTTATTTTGCTATTCTTTTTCTGTTTTATGATCTGGATCAACTTATCCGGCCCGCGCGCGATGCAGATACGGCAGTGACCCCCGCCAAGGGGTGAAGACGCAATTTCTCGCCGGAGGCCCCGCCATGCAGACCGCAGCCACAGCCTCGCGCGCCGATCAGACGCGCGCCCTGAGCCTGAGTACGATCGCCTTCACCGCGTGTTTCGCGGTCTGGACGATCTTTTCCATCATCGGAGTCGCCATCAAGGCCGAGCTTGGTCTGAACGACACGCAATTCGGGCTGCTGGTGGCCACGCCGATCCTCACCGGCTCTGTCACGCGGTTGTTTCTGGGCGTCTGGGCCGAGAAATACGGCGGGCGGCTGGTGTTTTCCAGCCAGATGATCCTGACGGCGCTGGCCACATGGGCGCTGACGCTGGCGGACAGCTATATCATGTATCTGGTTGCGGCGCTTGGCATCGGGCTTGCGGGCGGATCGTTCATCATCGGGGTCGCCTATGTCAGCCGTTGGTATGATGCGGGCCGCCAAGGCACGGCGCTGGGGATCTTCGGCGCGGGCAATGTCGGCGCGGCGGTCACCAAGTTTGTCGCGCCTTTCGTCATGGTCGCTTACGGCTGGCACGGTGTGGCCTATGTCTGGGCGGCCGGCCTTGCGATCATCGGCGTGCTGTTTTTCGTGCTGGCCAAGGACGACCCGGAACTGGTTGCGCGCCGCAAGTCCGGGGCGAAGGCGCCGTCGTTGGCGCAGCAATTCGCGCCTTTGAAAAACCTTCAGGTCTGGCGGTTCTCGCTTTACTATTTCTTCGTGTTCGGTGCTTTCGTGGCGCTGGCGCTGTGGATGCCGCATTACCTGATCGACGTCTACGGCGTGGATGTGAAGACGGCGGGCATGGCCGCGGCCTCTTTCAGCCTGTCGGCCTCGCTGTTCCGGGCCTATGGCGGACATCTCAGCGACAAGTTCGGCGCGCGTCAGGTCATGTACTGGACCTTCGGCTTTTCGATGCTGCTGCTGTTCATGCTGTCCTATCCGCCGACCGATTATGTGGTTCACGGCAAGGACGGGCTGATCACGTTCTCCACCTCCATGGCGTTCTGGCCCTTTGTCGGCACGCTGTTCGCGCTTGGCTTTTTCATGAGCCTCGGCAAGGCGGCGGTGTTCAAGCATATCCCGGTCTACTATCCGCAGCATGTGGGATCGGTCGGCGGTCTTGTCGGGATGATCGGCGGTTTGGGGGGCTTTGCCCTGCCGATCATCTTCGGCGCGCTTCTGGACCTGACCGGCATCTATACGTCCTGCTTTGCGCTGCTTTTCGTGTTGGTCGCGATTGCGCTTGCATGGATGCATCTGTCGATCCGCGCGATGGAGCGTGCCGCCCACGGCACCGCGCTGGACCAGTTGCCCGCATTGCCCGAGATGCAGGACATCCACACGCCCGAGCGCACCGAGATGCCGCGCGTGCTGGAGGAATGGCACCCCGAGGACGCGGCTTTCTGGGCCAAGAAAGGCCGGACCGTGGCGCGGCGCAACCTGTGGATCTCTATCCCGGCGCTGCTGCTGGCCTTTTCGGTCTGGATGGTCTGGTCGATGGTTGTGGCGCGTCTGCCCGCGATCGGGTTCGACTTCACCTCGGGCCAGCTTTTCTGGCTGGCGGCGCTGCCGGGCCTGTCGGGGGCGACGCTGCGCATTTTTTACAGCTTCATGGTGCCGATCTTTGGTGGGCGGCTTTGGACAACGCTGTCGACCGCATCGCTGCTGCTGCCGGCCGCGGGCATCGGATACGCGGTACAGAACCCCGACACGCCCTATCTGATCTTCCTGATGCTTGCGCTGTTGTGCGGCACGGGCGGCGGCAACTTCGCCTCGTCGATGGCCAATATCGGATATTTCTTCCCGAAGGCCGAGAAGGGCAATGCGCTGGCGCTGAACGCGGGTCTGGGCAATCTGGGCGTGTCGGTCATGCAGTTCCTGGTGCCCATCGTCATCACGGCGGGCGTCTTCGGGGCCATGGGAGGCCAGCCGCAGACCATGTCCGACGGCGGCATGCTGTGGATGCAGAATGCCGGTTTCGTCTGGGTGCCGTTCATCCTTGCGGCGACAATCGCGGCCTGGCTGGGCATGAATGACATCGCCGATGCGCGGGCCAGCTTTGCAGATCAGTCGGTGATCTTCGGGCGTGTGCATAACTGGCTGATGTGCGCCCTTTACACCGGTACGTTCGGCAGCTTCATCGGCTATTCTGCGGGCTTCCCGCTGCTGACGAAACTGGCTTTCCCCGAGATCAACGCGCTGAACTATGTGTTCCTCGGCCCCCTGGTCGGCGCGCTCAGCCGTGCCGGAACCGGCTGGATCAGCGACCGTTTCGGCGGCGGGCGGGTGACGTTCTGGACGTTCCTCGGCATGATCGTCGCCACGTTCGGCGTGATCTTCTTCCTCGGGGTCGGGTCGTTCATGGGCTTCTTCGCCTGTTTCATGGCGCTGTTCTTCCTGACCGGCGTGGGCAATGCGTCCACCTTCCAGATGATCCCGGTGATCATGGGCCGCGAGGTGCCGCGCCTGATGCCGCATCTGGGGCTGGAGGAACGCAAGCGGCAGATCGCGATGGAATCCGGCGCGATCACCGCCTTCACCTCCGCCATTGCCGCCTATGGCGCCTTCTTCATCCCCAAGGCCTACGGCACATCCATCGCGATGACCGGATCGGCGGTGGGGGCGCTTTGGGGCTTCCTTGCCTTCTACGCGCTCTGCGTCGTCATCACCTGGGTCGTCTACACGCGCCCCGGCGGCCTGCTGCACGATATCGAGAGCGGCGGCGGGACTGTCGATGCCGCCGCGCAGCCCGCCCAATGAGCCAACCCAATTCGCGGGCGGCGCCTGACGCCGCTCACAGCCTGAATACCGAAAGGACTGCAAGATGAGCCATTTGCTTGACAGACTGAACTTCTTCCAGAGCAAGGAGCTGGAGACATTCTCGGACGGGTGGGGCCAGACGACCCGCGAAAACCGCGACTGGGAAGAGACCTATAGAAACCGCTGGCGGCACGACAAGATCGTCCGCTCGACCCATGGGGTGAACTGCACCGGATCCTGTTCGTGGAAGATCTACGTCAAATCCGGCATCGTGACATGGGAGACCCAGCAAACCGATTATCCGCGCACCCGTGCGGGCCTGCCCAACCATGAGCCGCGCGGCTGCGCGCGGGGTGCGTCCTATAGCTGGTATCTGTACTCGGCCAACCGTGTGAAGAACCCGCTGATCCGGGGCAGTCTGATGCGGATCTGGCGCAAGATGCGCGCCAAGAAGACGCCCGTGGCGGCCTGGGCCGCCATTCAGAACGATCCGATCCTTCGGGGATCCTACACCAAGACCCGTGGCAAGGGCGGGTTCGTGCGCGCCACATGGGAAGAGGCGACAGAGATCGTGGCCGCCGCCAACGCCTATACCGCCAAGACCTATGGCCCGGATCGCGTCTTCGGGTTTTCCCCGATCCCGGCCATGTCGATGGTCAGCTATGCGGCCGGCGCGCGCTATCTGTCGTTGCTGGGCGGCACCTGCATGTCCTTCTACGACTGGTATTGCGACCTGCCGCCCGCGTCGCCGCAAACCTGGGGCGAACAGACCGACGTGCCCGAAAGTGCCGATTGGTACAATGCGGGCTTCCTGATGCTTTGGGGGTCCAACGTGCCGCAGACCCGCACGCCCGACGCGCATTTCTATACCGAGGTCCGTTATCGCGGCACCAAATCCGCCGTGGTCAGCCCCGACTATTCCGAGGCCGCCAAGTTCGGTGACATCTGGCTGAACCCGCAGGCCGGCACGGATGCGGCGCTGGCGATGGCCCTGGGTCATGTGATCCTGCGCGAATTCCACCTTGACCGGCAGGCCGAGTATTTCGAGGACTATGCCCGCAAATATACCGATATGCCGATGCTGGTCCGGCTGGATGAAAAGGACGGCCACCTTATTCCGGGCCGGATGCTGCGGGCCGAGGATTTCAGCGACAAGCTGGGCGAGACCAACAATCCCGACTGGAAAACCGTCGCCTATGACGAGGCGTCGGGCCAGATCGTGGCACCCAATGGCTCCATCGGGTTTCGCTGGGGCGAAGAGGGCAAGTGGAACCTTGAACAGCGCGCCAAGGGGGGCGAGGCGCAGTTGCGCCTGAGCCAGATCCTTGACGGCGATCACGACGAAGTTGTCGGGGTGGATTTCCCCTATTTCGGCGGGGCCGCGACCGGCGATTTCGTGAAATGCGACCACCCCGAGGTTCTGACCCGCAACATCCCGGCGCGGCGTGTGACGCTGGCGGATGGCAAGGACGCGCTTGTCGCCACCGTGTTCGATCTTTTCTGCGCCAATTACGGACTGGATCGCGGGCTTGGCGGCGACTGGGTGTCGAAGAATTTCGACGATGACAGCCCCTATACACCCGCCTGGGCGGAAAAGATCACCGGGGTGGAGCGTGAAAAGATCATCGCCGTGGCGCGCGAATTTGCGAGCAATGCCGAAAAGACCGAAGGCAAATCCATGGTCATCCTCGGGGCCGGTCTGAACCACTGGTATCACATGGACATGGCCTATCGCGGCATCATCAACATGCTGGTGATGTGCGGCTGTATCGGCAAGGAGGGGGGCGGCTGGTCGCATTACGTCGGGCAGGAAAAGCTGCGCCCGCAAACCGGGTGGCAACCGCTGGCCTTCGGCCTGGACTGGAGCCGCCCGCCGCGGCACATGAACGCGACCAGCGCATGGTATGCGCATACAGATCAGTGGCGCTATGAAACGCTGAGCGCCGGCGAGATCCTGTCGCCGACGGCACCCAAGGGCGACTGGGATGTCAGCCTGATAGATTACAACATCCGCGCCGAGCGTATGGGCTGGCTGCCATCTGCCCCGCAGTTGAAAACCAACCCGCTTGACGTGTCCAAGGCCGCAAAGACTGCGGGCAAGGAGATCAAGGATTACGTCGCCGAGCAGTTGAAATCCGGTGATCTGCAGATGTCCTGCGAGGATCCGGACGCGCCGGAGAACTGGCCGCGCAACCTGTTTGTCTGGCGCTCGAACCTGCTGGGATCCTCCGGCAAGGGGCATGAATATTTCCTCAAGCATCTTCTGGGCACCGATCATGGCGTGATGGGCAAGGATCTGGGCGAGGAAGGCGGCGTAATGCCGAAAGAGGCCGTCTGGCATGATGAGGCACCCAAGGGCAAGCTGGACCTGCTGGTGACCATTGATTTTCGGATGTCCACCACCTGCGTCTATTCCGACATCGTGCTGCCCACGGCAAGCTGGTACGAAAAGGACGATCTGAACACCTCGGACATGCACCCGTTCATCCACCCGCTACAGGCGGCGGTGGATCCTGCCTATGAAAGCAAATCCGACTGGGAAATCTTCAAGTCGATTGCCGCGAAGTTCTCCGAAGTGGCACCCGAGGTGCTGGGCGTGGAAATGGATATCGTCCAGGTTCCGCTGCTGCATGACACGCCCGGCGAACTGGCGCAGGCCCATGTCAAGGACTGGAAAAAGGGCGAATGCGACCTGATCCCCGGCAAGACCGCGCCGAATTATGTCGCGGTCGAGAGGGACTATCCGAACCTCTACAAGAAGTTCACCTCTGTCGGGCCGCTTCTGGAAAAGCTGGGCAATGGCGGCAAGGGCATCAACTGGGACACCAAGGTCGAGGTCGGGCATCTGCGGGACCTGAACGGCGAGGTGCTGGACGAGGGTATCTCGAAAGGCCAGCCCAAGCTGAACACCGCAATCGACGCGGCGGAAATGATCCTGATGCTGGCCCCCGAAACCAATGGCGAGGTGGCCGTGAAGGCGTGGGAGGAACTTGAAAAGCCCACGGGCCGACACCATGCCCATCTGGCCGAGGGCGCGCATCACACCAAGATCCGTTTTCGCGACATCGCGGCGCAACCGCGCAAGATCATCTCCAGCCCGACATGGTCGGGGATCGAGAGTGAGGAGGTCTGCTATAACGCGGGCTACACCAACGTGCATGAGCTGATCCCGTGGCGGACGCTGACCGGTCGGCAGCAACTGTATCAGGATCACGAATGGATGCGGGCCTTCGGCGAAGGTTTCGTCAGCTACCGCCCGCCGGTGGATCTGAAGACCATCACCAAGGCCGTCAACAATGACGCGGCCGAGGGCAGCCCGCATGTCGTGCTGAACTTCATCACGCCCCACCAGAAATGGGGTATCCACAGCACCTATACCGACAACCTGCTGATGCTGACGCTGAACCGGGGCGGACCGGTTGTCTGGATGTCCGAACTGGACGCGAAGAAGGCCGGGCTGGTCGATAACGACTGGGTCGAGGCCTATAACATCAACGGCGCGCTGACCGCGCGCGTGGTGGTCAGCCAGCGGATCAAGCAAGGCACGCTGTTCATGTATCACGCGCAGGAAAAGATCGTGAACACGCCCGGATCGGAAAAGACCGGCAATCGCGGCGGCATCCACAACTCTGTCACGCGGACCACGCTGAAGCCGACGCATATGATCGGCGGCTATGCGCAGCTGTCCTATGGCTTCAACTATTACGGCACCGTTGGCAGCAACCGCGACGAATTCGTGATCGTGCGCAAGATGAAGAAAATCGACTGGCTGGACCAGCCCGCAACCGACAAAGTGGAGGCAGCAGAATGAGAGTTCGCGCGCAAATCGGCAAGGTTCTGAACCTCGACAAATGCATCGGGTGTCACACTTGCTCTGTCACCTGCAAGAACGTCTGGACCAGCCGCGACGGCGTTGAATACGCATGGTTCAACAATGTCGAGACCAAGCCCGGCACGGGCTATCCCACCGATTGGGAAAATCAGAAACGCTGGAATGGCGGCTGGACACGTTCGGCCAGCGGCAAGCTGCACCCCAAGCAGGGCAGCAAATGGCGGATCATGGCGAATATCTTTGCCAACCCGTCCATGCCGGAGATCGACGATTACTACGAGCCGTTCGATTTCGACTACGATCACCTGAAATCCGCACCGGACATGGATGCCTTTCCTACCGCGCGGCCCCGGTCGAAGATCACCGGCGAGCGGATGGAGAAGATCGAGAAAGGCCCGAACTGGGAGGAGATCCTGGGCGGCGAATTTTCCAAACGCTCGGCGGATTACAACTTCGAGAACGTGCAGAAGGAGATTTACGGGGAGTATGAAAACACCTTCATGATGTATTTGCCGCGCCTGTGCGAGCATTGCCTCAACCCGACCTGTTCGGCCTCTTGCCCGTCCGGCGCGATCTACAAGCGCGAGGAGGACGGCATTGTCCTGATCGACCAGGAGAAGTGTCGCGGCTGGCGGATGTGCATTTCCGGCTGTCCCTACAAGAAGGTCTATTACAACTGGGATACCGGCAAATCCGAGAAATGCACCTTCTGCTATCCGCGGATCGAGAGCGGGCAGCCGACAGTGTGTTCGGAAACCTGCGTGGGGCGCATCCGCTATCTGGGCGTGATCCTGTACGATGCCGACAAGATCGAGGCGGCGGCGAGTTCGGAACGTGAAACCGATCTGTACGGCGCGCAGCTTGACGTGTTTCTGGATCCCAACGACCCCGAAGTGATCGCTTCGGCCCGGCGTGACGGCGTGCCCGAAGATTGGATCGAGGCGGCCAAGATCAGCCCGGTCTGGAAGATGGCGATGGATTGGAAGGTGGCCTTTCCGCTGCATCCCGAATACCGGACACTGCCGATGGTCTGGTACATCCCGCCGCTGTCGCCCATCCAGAACGCCGCGCAGGCGGGGCAGATCGCCATGAGCGATCAGATGCCCGACGTGCGCAGCTTGCGCATCCCGGTGAAATACCTCGCCAACATGCTGACGGCCGGGGACGAGGAACCCATCGTGCACGCGCTGGAACGCATGTCGGCGATGCGGCTTTACATGCGTGCCCTCAGCGTTGACGGCGTGCGCGACGAGGCGATTGCCGCGCGTGTGGGCATGGCGGGCCGCGTGATCGAGGATATGTACAAGATCATGGCCATCGCTGATTACGAGGACCGTTTCGCGATCCCCACGGCGCATCGCGAACAGAACGAGCAGGGCGGCGACATCCGCAGCGGCTGTGGCTTCACCGACGGCAATGGCTGTTCCACCGGCGACACGGGCAAGACCACCCTGTTCGGCGGCAAGAAAAAGCCGTTTGCCCTTCCGACGGAGACATTCTGATGATGGACCGCACACTCAAGGCTTTGTCACTGGTGCTGAGCTACCCCACGGCAGAGCTACAGACTGCCATGCCCGATATCGGCGAAATCCTTGGCGCTGATCCCCGTATCCCGCTCAGCCTGCGCGCCGTTTTAAGGCAGTTTGCGCATGGGTTTGCCAAGGACGATATTGTTGATCTGCAAGAGCGCTATGTAATGCTGTTCGACCGGTCGCGCACGCTGTCGCTGAACCTGTTCGAGCATATCCACGGCGAAAGCCGGGAGCGTGGCGGCGCGATGGTCAGCCTGATCGAGACCTACCGGGAAGGCGGGGTCGAACCCGCAACCTCGGAATTGCCGGACCACCTGCCGGTGCTGCTGGAATTTCTGTCCACAAGGCCACTGCCCGAGGCGCAGGAGATCCTTGCAGATGCCGCGCATATCCTTGACGCACTGCGGGCGCGACTGGTGCGGCGCGAAAGCGGTTATGCCGGCGCATTGGCAGCACTGCTGCACCTGTCGGGCAGCCCTGCCGATGCCGATACGCTGGCCGAAATGCTGGCCCTGCCCGATGACGACCCGACCGATCTGGCCGCCTTGGATGCGGTTTGGGAGGAAGCCGAGGTCACGTTCGGGCCGGATCCGAACGGTGGATGCCCACAGGTCCGCGATCTGCTTGCCGCGATGGACAGCCCTGCCGCCCCCCCTTTGAACCGGAGGACATGACATGTTTGCCAATCTCGACATCGACTTCATCATCTTCGGGATCATGCCCTATGCGGCGCTGACTGTACTCGTGGTGGGCTCGATCGCGCGCTATGAACGCGATCCTTTCACCTGGAAAAGCTCGTCGAGCCAGCTTTTGCGCCATAAGCAGCTTTTCTGGGGCTCGGTCCTGTTTCATGTCGGAATCATCACGGTGTTCTTTGGCCATCTGATCGGGCTTTTCACCCCGGTTTGGGTGCTGGATGCCCTGGGCGTGCCCCATGGGCTGAAACAGTGGATGGCCGTTTTGATCGGTGGCCCGGCGGGACTTGCGGCGCTGATCGGTGCCACGATCCTGCTGCACAGGCGACTGACGGACAGCCGCATCCGGGCCACGTCCAGCTTTGCCGACATCACAATTCTGGCGCTGATCTGGCTTCAGCTTATCGTGGGTCTTTTCACCATCACCCAGACGCTTCAGCATATGGATGGCGCAGAGATGGTGCGCTTCATGAACTGGTCACAAAGCATCCTGACATGGAACGTCAACGCCTGGAGCGATATGGTTGACGTTCACTGGCTCTACCGCTTTCACATCTTCCTTGGTCTGATCATCACGGCGCTGTTTCCCTTTACTCGGTTGGTTCACATGATCTCGGGCTTTGCGGCACCCTTTCGGTATCTGCTGGGACGGTCGGGATACCAGATCGTCCGGTCACGCCGCCAACGACCGCTGGAAGAGCGCCGGGATGCGTTTGATGCGCGCCAGGCAAAACCGGGCACCACCGTCCCGACAGCAGGGGAGTGATGGCAATGAATATTTCTCTCTTTCCCGACGTTGTGGTGAACGGCGAAACAATACCCCCGGCAGCGATTGCCGCCGAGGCCCAGAACCATACAGGACCCAAGGAAAAGCCCGGCATCGCATGGCGCAAGGCAGCACAGGCGCTGACGATCCGGGCGCTTCTGTTGCAAGAGGCGCGGCGGCGCGGTCAGCACCCCGAGCCTGCGGAACTTGCGCCGGGGCGGGTCGAAACCGAGGATGAGGCGATGATCCGCGCGCTTCTGGACGACGCGCTGGACATCGCTCCGGTGACAGAGGAGGCGGTGCGCCGCGAATGGGCGAAAGATCCCGACCGCTACCGCTCTGCGCCGCTTTGGGATGTGTCGCATATTCTGTGCGCCTGCGATCCGCGCGATGAAGAGGCGCGCATGCAGGCCGAGGCCCGCGCAAACGCGCTGTTGTCAAAGCTGGACGGCGACGCAAAGGGGCTTGCCCGCGCGGCGCGCGAAAGCGATTGCGGATCGAAGGAAACCGGCGGTCATCTGGGTCAATTGGGGCCGGGTGATACCGTGCCCGAATTCGAGACGGCGCTGCGCAGCCTTTCCGATAATTGCATCACGTCCGCGCCGGTGCTATCACGTCACGGCTGGCATATCATCCGCCTCAACGCCACGGCACCGGGGCAGGTGCTGCCTTATGAAACGGTTCGTCCCAAGATCGCGCAGGCGTTGGAAAAGGCCGCCTGGGCTCGCGCATCGCGGGATTTCATTGAAACGCTTGCGTCCAAGGCAAGCATTGCAGGCGCAAGCCTTGCGCCGATCTGACACACGCGAAAGGGCGTGACATGAATCAGCCAGACCCGGCGGAGCGCCTTCGCCTTTCAGCGGAGCCATCGCATGTTGAATGATCTTCTCGCGCGCAATCGGAACTGGTCGGCAGAGCGGCAGGAACAAGAGCCGGACTATTTTACCCGGCTCGCCGCGTTACAGGCACCCGAGTATTTCTGGATCGGCTGCTCGGACAGCCGGGTTCCGGCGAATGTGGTTGCCGGGCTTGATCCCGGCGAAGTCTTTGTTCACCGCAATGTTGCCAATGTCATTCATTCCTCCGACATGAACCTGCTGTCGGCGCTGGAATTTGCGGTTGACGCGCTGCATGTGCGCGAGATCATCGTTTGCGGCCATTACGGTTGCGGCGGTGTGAAGGCCGCGACCGAGGATTTCCCCCATGGTCTGGCCGATCACTGGCTGGAGCCGATCCGAAGGCTGGCACGCAGCTATGCCGCGGAACTCACCCAGCTGCCGGACATCGAAAAGCGCCGCGAAAGACTGGCAGAGTTGAACGTGGTCGATGGCGTCCGGCGCGTGGCCGAAACGCCGATCCTTCGCCGGGCGTGGCAACACGGGGCGGATATACGCATTCACGGCCTGATCTACGGGCTGAAAGACGGGCGGCTGCGCGATCTGGATTGCACGGTTGGTGCCGGTCATTTTCAATCGGCCGACCCGAGCTGAAAACCAGACCCTGACGATACATCTTCCGTGTCGATCAGCAAGCGCCCGGACAAAACTGCGATCCGGGCTGAATGCCACGCGGCATGACCGTTCCCATTTTCAAGGTTTGCCCGACGACCCTGATGTCGCGAAAGCGCGTGGCTTTGACAGCGCTGAATTTACCTTGTCTGAAAGTGACCGGAAGGACCGCGTGCCGGTTCTTCGAGCATGGCGTTAAGCCATAGCGATTTCGTGGAAGTTGCTTCGCGTGGTGCGAGGCTGCGGGGCTTCGGAAATTTGAAATGTCGTCATCAAAGCTGACATGGATGAACGTGATGGTTCCAGAGCGGTTTCCGGGCCGCACTGACGGGGCATTGCGCGCGGCGGCTTTGCCGAACCTACTGTCAAAATCGAGATGTTCCCACAGCCTTTTTCAGCCGGTGTGGGCGGCGCGGTTTTTAACCCTAAGAGAAAAATTGTTTACCTATGGGAATTTTTACCTAATATGGGCGAGATAGAGTTAACTTCAAGGCAGGCTGGATTTTGGCAACAAAATTATCAAAACGCGCTGGAAAGTTACAACAAACATCAACATGGGAGAAAACATATGCCTGACATGGCGAAACGAATCGAATCGATGCACCGACAGGACATCGGCGTTGCCTGGGCTTTTGTTGTGGGTTTGTGGCTTGCGATCATCTTCGTTGCCAGCGCGACATGGTCGCTTGCACCCAATGGTGCCGCGCGGACAATGCTGCTGATCGGCGGTGCGATGATCTTGCTGCTGAACACAGCCGCCATTCTGGCGATGCTGCGCCATTACCGCGAAGATCGCGACTTCATGTACGGGCTGGATATCAAGTTTCTCGATATTGCCCGCGCGCAGAAACGTCAGTGAACGGAAGTACAAATATGGCAGATTATACACCCCCTACCCAAAGCAAGTTTGGGCAGATCATCGACGTGATCGTTCTTCTGGTTCTGGCCATCGGCGCGCTTTATCTGCCGCTGTGGCTGAACCTTGCAGGCAGTTCGCAGACATCCAATGTGTCCGAGAACCCGACATGGGAAAGCCTGGGGCAGAATGCGACGATGATCGAGAAGTGGAACCAGCTTGGCTACGCCGAAGCGGCCGATGCCGCCGAACTGATCACGGCACGGTTTGATTATTCGTTTTCGATCCTCAGCCTGCTGGTCATGATCGTGGTCGTCGTCGGTTACTACGCGCTTATTCTTCGCTTTTCCGAAAAGGAATACGGCGATGTAATCGCAGAGAAATTTGGCAAGAAATAGACGAGAGAACGGATTATACACATGGATATCTGGAATATCTTTGAATACGCCGCTTGGGGACTTTCAATCGTCTTCGGGCTTTATATCGTCATCGACTGGTTCAGGATCGACAGCACCTATAGCGAAGAGGAACTGATGTCCTCGCGCGAGGGCGCGCTTGAGGCGATGACGGAAGAACACACACTTTAAGAGGGGTAAGTGGATGTCTGATACAGATATCACGTCCAAAGACATGGATGGAATGGGCCCCGGTGGGACCAAAGTGGGCCTGGCACGGGTGCTGGGACCGGCACATATCTGGGGCCTTGGCGTCGGGATCGTCCTTGTGGGCGAATATATGGGATGGAACTTTGCCGTGGGCAAGGGCGGGGCCTATGCCGCGCTGTTGGCCTGCTGGTTTGCCGGTATCCTGTATTCCTGCGTCGCGATGATTGACAGCGAGGTCACATCGACCGTTGCGGCAGCCGGGGGTCAGTATACACAGGCCAAGCATATCGTCGGGCCGTTGATGGCCTTCAATGTCGGTCTTTATCTGGTCTTTGCCTATACGATGCTGGAGGCGGCGAATGCCATCACCTTTGGCTTCCTGATCGACACGGTGGCCGGCATGACGGGGCATGAAGGGCTGGACCAACGGCCGTTCATTGTTCTGGCAATCATGTTTCTGGCATGGCTGAACTATCGCGGCGTTCTGGCGACGCTGACATTCAGCCTGATCATCACCGCCGTGGCATTCTCGGCGATCATCATTCTGTTCCTGTCAACCGCCGTCTTCATGGGCGACAGCCCGCTGCGTCATGCACAGTTGATGACCGATCTTCCCTATGGATGGCTGGGCATCTTGGCCGCGATGCATTTCGGCCTTTGGTACTACCTGGGGATCGAAGGGACATGTCAGGCGGCAGAAGAGGTCCGCTCGCCCGCGCGGTCGCTGCCCTTCGGGACGCTTGCAGGCATCATGACGCTACTGATTGCGGCAACCCTGACATGGTATGTCTGCGTGGGTCTCATGCCTTGGGAATATCTGGGGCAGGCGGGCGTTCCGCTGTTTGACGCGGCACGGCTGTCGGGGTCGATGACACTGATGATCCTTTTGGGGATCGGCACCATGTTCGCCACGCTGGCCTCGGCCAATGGCTGTATCAATGATGCCAGCCGCGCCTGGTTTGCGATGGGACGTGACCACTATCTGCCGGAATGGTTCGGCGCGGTGCATCCAAAGTTCCGCACGCCTTACCGGTCGATCATCTTCCTTATCCCGATCGCGCTGATCTTTGCCTTGGGTGCGCCGTTGGATCAGGTCATTACCTTCTCGATCCTGTCAGGCCTGCTGGGATATACCTTCATGCCGCTGAACGTGATCCTGTTCCGTCGCAAATGGCCGCTCGACACGATCAAGCGGGGGTATGAGCATCCGTTCCACCCGATCCCGGCGATCCTGTTGCTTTGTCTGTGCGGTGTGACGTTCTTTGCGGTGTTCCTTGGCTATGGATCGCAGCTGGTCGCGATGATCTCTTTCTACATCATCGTTTCGTTGTGGTTCCATTTCTGGCGCTACCGCTTCGTGCGTCGGGCGGCGCAATTCACCATGCCGTGGCCGCGTCCGCGCGGATACTGACACCCCGGACCGGCCCGCACTCTCGCGGGCCGGTTCCTTTTTTGCGAAGGCTGTCGGGATGGACCGATTTCTACTCATGGCGATCATCGTCGTGCTGGGGGCGCTGGTGGCGACCCTCGCGATCAACATCCGCCGTGCCACTGCTGCGCGGCATCGGACGCGCGCCGCCTATATGGATGCGTGTCGTGCGCTGTTGGATCAACCGCGCACGGGGCGTTCGCCAACCGGGTTTGCGCGGCTGGCAGGCAGCTATCAGGGGCATGAGGTCGACATTCAGGCCATGCCCGACACGCTGACCTTCCGCAAACTTCCGGCCTTGTGGGTGCTTGTGACATTGCCCGGCCCATTACCCGTGGGCGCTACGCTGGATCTGATGGTGCGGTCCACCGGAATAGAGCCATTCTCGCGCTTTCAGACATTGCACAACCAGCTGGGTCTGCCCGAAGGTTTTCCGGAAACCTGCGCCATCCGCACAGACAATCCCGCGCTTATGCCGTCCGAGGATCTTGTGCGCAGGCATTTGCATATCTTCGATGATCCTAGGGTGAAGGAACTGGTGATTTCGCCGGACGGTCTGCGGATCGTGTTTCTGGCGGAAGAGGCGCAGCGCAGCCGCTATCTGATTTACCGCGATGCGGAAATGGGCCGGACGCCGCTTCCTGCGCAGCAGGTGATCCCGAAACTGGATGCGCTTCTGGCGCTGCGGGCAGATATTCTGGACGCGGCAGCCGACAAGATAGAGAAAATACCCGCATGAGCATCGTCACGCGCGCGCCCTTCCATCCCTATCTGGTGCTGGCCAGCGCCATCATCCTGCCCGCGTCGGGACAGGTGTTGAACCGTCAGCCGATTCGCGGATTGCTGTTCTTGTTCTTCGTGGTGCTTCTGGGCGGCTACACGCTGAAGACAGCGGCCCCGGATGTGTCCCTTATCGGCAAGTATTCGGGCGGGATCTTTGTCTATGCGATGGCGATTTATGACGCCTACAAGACCGCGCGCATCCGCCATTCGGTATGGGCCGCCGCAAAGCGGTAAGGGTGGCCATCAGTGCCACGATCCGCGGGCAGGGTGCTGGACCAATTGCTGTTTGACCACCTCCGATGGCTTGTTGTCAGGCGGGCGTCATCGTCTCGCGGTGCTTTTTGGCCGTCATCCAATTGAGGGCCAGCAGCGCGGCGATTAAAACCGCGCCTGCGATTTCGGCCTGCAAGCTGGGCCAGAAGATCGCGACAATGCCGGGCAGGACCGCAACCCGCGCCCAGATTGGCATGGGGCCGAACAGGAACCCTTCCAATGCGGCGGCAAAGGCTGTCAGGGCGAGGATGGCAATCACGCCGTTCCACAGCACAAGCGGGACGGGGCCGCCCTCGATGATCGACGGATTGAACACCATGAAAAGGGGAATGAGGTACAGGCCCTTGGCGTATTTCCACGCCTGCACAGAGGTTTCCATCGGCGAGGCATTGGCAATGGCCGCACCCGCAAACCCGGCCAGTGCGACGGGTGGGGTGACGTTCGAGTCCTGACTCCACCAGAAAACCACCAGATGCGCGACCAGAATAGGCATTCCGAACTGTTCGGTCAGCGCCGGACCGACAAGGATGATCAGCACGATATAGGCGGCCGTGACCGGCAACCCCATTCCGAGGATCAGGCTGGCCAACACGACAAGGAGCAAGGCCAACAGCAGGTTGCCGTTGGAGAAAGCCAGCATCATGGCCGAGAATTTCAGCCCCAGCCCGGTCAGGCCCACGACGCCGACGACAATTCCCGCCACGGCACAGGCCATCGACACGGCGACGGCATTGCGGGCACCCAGTTCCAGCGCCTCCAATGTCCGGGCGACGCCTGCTTTTGCAAGCGCGATCAGCGCAGGGATCGTTGGACCGGCGGCGACATATTGCATCAAGCCGCGCAGCATGGCCGCGCCGATCACGGCAACGATGGCATAGAACCCGACGCGCATCGGGGAATAGCCCACGACCAGCAGCCAGACCAGCGCGACCAGCGGCAACAGAAAGTGCCAGCCCTCGGCCAGCACGTCGCGGACCTTGGGCAGTTCGTCGGAGGGTATGCCGGTCATCCCCTGTTTGACAGCAGCAATGTGGACCAGCAGATAGACCGCGCCGAAATACAGAAATGCCGGGAAGATGGAAACCAGCACGATCTCGATATAGGGTACGCGGGTGAATTCGCTCATCAGGAATGCACCTGCCCCCATCAGCGGCGGCATGATCTGGCCACCGGTCGAGGCGGCAGCCTCGATCCCGCCGGCCTGCGCGGGACGGTAGCCCAGCCGTTTCATCAGCGGGATGGTGAACGCCCCGGTCGTGACCACATTGGCGATGGCAGACCCCGAGATCGACCCCATGCCCGCGCTTGCGATCACCGCCGCCTTGGCGGGGCCGCCGCGCTGCCGACCGGTCGCGGCATAGGCGAGGTCGATGAAGAACTTGCCGGCCCCGGTCACTTCCAGAAATGCGCCGAACAGCACGAAGACGAAGATGAACGTGGCGGCAACCCCCAGCGGCAGGCCGAAAATGCCTTCGGCACCCAGGGTCATCTGGCTTGACAGGCGTTCCAGCGTGTAGCCGCGATGGTTCAGGATGCCGGGGAGGAAATCGGACAGAAAGGGCAGCTCTCCACGGTTGCCGGCAAAGGCGTAGAGGATGAACACCGCGCCGATGATCGTCATGCCAAGGCCGATGGCCCGTCGCGCCGCTTCCAGCACGACCAGCGTTGTGATGATCCCCACGGTCACGTCGATGTTGCGCGGGATGATGGCATTGGCGATGGCGTCGATATTGGCGGGCACCCAATAGCCCACCAGCACACCGCACGCGATCAGCGTCCCGTCGATGGCCCAGCCCAATACGCCGCGCGGGCGATCGCCGGTCACGGGATACATCAGGAAGCAAAGGACAAGGATGAAACCCAAGTGAATGGGGCGCTGAAAGAACAGGCCAAGCGGCTGAATGCCGGCGGCGTAAAGCTGAAACAGTGACAGTGCGATGCCGATTGCGGCAATCATTCGCAGGACGAAGCGCGGCTGCTTCCCCACCCCCGGGGCCTGCACGTCATGTGTGTCGGTCATTCGGTTTTCCCCGGTTTCAAAGCGATTTGTACCCGGGCGCGGGGCGCCAAAGCCGAGAGCGACACGTTACGGTCGCTGGTTACGATCCTGTGGTTCACGGCCATGGTGCCGGGTCGCAGCACATAGGCATCGCCGGGCACCGGCTCGCTGATACCCTCAATCCAGTAGCCACCAGCTCCGTCCGAGATCTGTTTTCCCCGCCCCGGAAGATGGCCCAGACCAGCGGCGAAATCTGGCTGGTGTGATCGTTCCAGAACCATGCGGCCTGATATGTTGCGATAGCAGTCCTGAACTTCGAAACCCTGCACCGAATGATGCCAAAGGATACACCACCCGTCACCGTCAGGCACGGTCAGCCGGGCAATCTCTGTCCCGTCAGGCAAGGTCGCAGTCAGGTCTTCGGCCAAGGCGGGCAGGGCGGTCAGGAAGAGGGCCAGAAGCCCCCTTCCTACAGTACGGATCACGGGCGGAGTTTGTCCGGGATCGTGGCCCCTGCCTCTTCGTAGTAGCGCAGCGCACCGGGGTGCAGCGGCACCGGGGTGGCGTTCATCGAGAACTCTACCGTGGTCTCGTTTGCGGCGGGGTGAACGGCCTGCATGTCGGCGATGTTTTCATACATGGCCTTGGTGATCATGTAGACGGTGTCGTCGTCCATCTCGGACGAGACCACCAACACGTTGGGCACACCGAGGGTCGAGACCGCCTCATCGACGCCGTCATAGACGCCTCCGGCAAGGCTGAGCGATGCAAAGACCGGGTCCGCTGCTTTTGCCGCCTCCACCTGTTCATCGCTAAGGCCGATCATGCGGATGCTGTTGGTGGTCGCAAGGTTGAGGATTGACGAGGTGGGCGCGCCAACGCTCCAGAACCCGGCATCAATATCGCCGTTGTTGAGCGCGTCTGCGGTTTCATTGAAATTCAGCCGCTGTGCGTTGAAGTCGTCAAAGGAGATGCCGTTGGCCTCCAGCAGGGTCTTGGCGTTCACCTCTGTGCCTGATCCCGGCGCACCAACCGACACCCGCTTGCCCTTCAGGTCGTCGATCGTCTCAATGTCGCTGTCAGCAAGGGTCACAATCTGGACCATGTTGGCGTAAAGCGAGCCGACGGCACGGATCATCGGCAGTTCCTGACCCTCGAAACGGCCAGTACCGGAATAGGCCTGCTGCACCGTGTCGGCCAGCCCGATGGCGAGATCGGCATCGCCCGTCGCGATAAGCCCCATGTTTTCAACCGACGCACCGGTGACTTCGGCCGTCGCGCTGTAGCCTTCGACGTTATTGTTGATGACCTCGGCCAGCCCGCCGCCCATCGGGTAGTAGACCCCGCCAGTACCGCCGGTGGCGATGGAAAGCTGCATCTGCGCCATGGCCGGCGTGGCGGCCACAAGCGCCGCGACAGCAAAATACTTGGTTAGTTTCATTGGTTCCTCCCGGTTTATATTGGCGTTCACCGTATATCCCGACCGAAATATTTCAAGCTGAACCGGTCCGGAAGGGCAGGAAATTCCCGTGGCGTAAGGCACGGACAGCGCCGATCACATGGTGCCGCAGCGCCAATTCGCACCTAGTCTGCGGCACCCCGGTCAAGATCGGGCGTGGCCAACGCCTTGCCGGTCGCAAAGCGTGCCTTGAGCAGGCATTCCTCATATTCGGCCTGCACTTCGGAATCGTAGACGATGCCGCCGCCGACATTGAACACTGCTTGGCCGGTGTCGTGCAGCGTGAGCGTACGGATCGCCACGTTGAACCGCATGCGGCCGGCTGGCGAGGTATAGCCGATCGCGCCGCAATAAATATCGCGCGGTTGGTCTTCCAGCCCGCGCAGGATCTGCATCGCGCGCAATTTCGGCGCCCCGGTGATCGAACCGCAGGGAAAGAGGGCTGTAATGATGTTGGCAATCGTCACGTCTTGGTTAAGACGCGCCCGGACGCGGCTGACCAGTTGATGCACCGTCGGATAGCTTTCGATGCGAAACAGTTCCGGCACATGCAGCGAGCCAAGCTCGCAGATGCGGGAGATGTCGTTGCGCAGCAGGTCGACGATCATCAGGTTTTCGGCGCGGTTCTTGACGTCCTGTCGCAGCGCCTCGGCAAGGGCCGCGTCTTCCTCGGGGGTCGCGCCGCGCCGCATGGTGCCCTTCATCGGGTGCGTTTCAATCCAGCGGTTGTCATCCACCTCGAAGAAAAGCTCAGGCGAGCGCGACAGGATGACCGGGCCACCCAGATCAACCAATGCCGCGTAGCGGACGGGCTGACGTTCTGTCATCTCGTTGAAAAGCGCGGCGGCAGAGCCTTGCCAGTCGGCGGTGATCGGGAAGGTCAGGTTCGCCTGATAGCAATCGCCTTGGCGCAGGTGTTCATGCACGCGGTTGAACCGGGGGGCATAGTCCTCGAAGGACCACATGGGCCGAAAGTTTGACAATCCAGCCGTGCCATCGTGGCCTTGGCTGACCGGTCGCGCATCCGGCGCGTCGAATACCCCCATCAGCACCAAAGGCACGCCGCGGGTTTCGGGCATCTGGCCGTGCAGCTTTGGGTCCAGCGCAAATCCGGCCTCATAGGACAGATAGCCCGCGCACCATTTGCCATTGGCGCGGGCGCTTTCCATCTTTTCCAGTGCTGCGGGGACGTCCCCGGCACTGTCGGCACGGATCATCTCAACGGGCGCAGTGAAGCACAGCTCCTGTCCCGCGATGTCGTCGCGCAGCAGCACAGATGGTTCGTCCAGCGCGGCCAGACTGTCGCCGGAGGGCGTATCAGGCGTCGTCATCGGGGGTATTGACGGCCTGTGCCACGTCGTAATCCGCGGCCCACCGCATTTCGCGCAGCGGTTTCACGCGCCGGACGGACTCGGCGTAAAACTCATGCGCCTTATAGGCGGTCAGTGCATCATCATCCGCAAATTCACCGTAAACCACCACGTCCACTTCACGGCTTGTCGGCTCTGATTTGCGATTCAGCGCGATTTCCAGTCGCTGAGCGTGGGGGATCCGTTTCAGGATCTGCAATCCCTTCCTGATAGGCTCGATATTGCCGTCATGCTGGGCGGTGAAGAAAACGAAGTGACGGATCATGAGGAAAATTCCGGTCGTTTTGGGGGATGAGTATATACACCCGGAACACGGGCTGCGGAGGCGGTCTGGATGTGCAAGCCGTTCTACAGCCTTGGCAGAGGTTTTCAACCGGAAGAGTAGATGTTCGCCGAAATTCACGGGCCTGCTGAAGTCAAGAGCCATGGCACTCCCGGTGCCGACGTTGACATGGTATTTTCGAAGAGTGCAGAACATATAGTCCGTTGTAAACGTGCCGGGGATTCGGACAGGCGGACGCTCGGACAAATGGCAAACCGACCGACAGCTTCTTCTTCTAGTCCGAAAAAACAACATGTCTTCCAAACTGACAAGGTAACCGAACATGACGCATCCTCTTCTGACCCAGGATCATATTGAGGCTTACGAACGCGACGGTGTTGTTCTTGTGAAAGGACTGTTCAAGGAGCAGGTGGATCAACTGCGAGCCGGTGTGGAACGAAACATGGCCGAACCAGGCCCATATGCCGCCGAGAATCTGAAAGCCGGGGAAGGGGGGCGTTTTTTCGACGACTATTGCAATTGGACTCGTATCCCCGAATTTCAGGACGTGATTCACACATCGCCGGCGGCCGCTGTCGCAGCAGAGCTGATGGGTTCACAGACCGTCCAGATGTTCCACGATCATGTGCTGGTCAAAGAACCCGGCACCTCCAAGCCGACGCCGTGGCATCAGGACAGCCCGTATTATTTCGTCGAAGGGCAGCAAACGGTCAGCTTCTGGTCGCCGCTTGATCCGGTGCGTGAAGCGTCCTTGCGCTGTGTCGCCGGGTCGCATCGCTGGGAAAAACCGGTGCTGCCGACGCGTTGGTTGGCCGAGACCAATTTCTACCCCAATGACGATGATTACATGCAGGTGCCTGATCCGGACGCCGAAGGCATGGACATCCGTGAATATGAGATGGAACCGGGCGATGCCGTGGCGTTCAACTACAAAACCCTGCACGGGGCGCGTGGCAATGACAGCGGCACACGCCGGCGCGCGTTTTCGCTGCGGTTGCTGGGCGATGATGCGCGGTATGTGGAGAGGCCCGGCCCAACATCGCCTCCCTTTCCCGGCCACGATATGAAAGCCGGTCAACGTCTGCGCGAAGACTGGTTTCCAATACTGCTGGATGCCGGGAACACACGGGCCTGAAGCAATGGCACGCGGATTGAAACCCTAACCGGATTGACCTTGGCAAGCGCCGCACACCCGTCCGCAGAAATGGAACCACTTCTATCTGGACAATGGGTGCCGCCCGATCCGGTCATAGGCCCCTATGGCACGAAAGTCGGCATGATCCAGCGTGGCAGTGCCAAGATCAACTCTGGCAGGAGGATGATCAACAGCAGGATCCCGACCATCGGCAACAGGATGACACCAACGTCCCGCAACGCATCGACGACGCGGATGCGCCCGATTGAGGCTGCGATCAGCAAGCACAGCCCGTAAGGCGGCGTGACCAGGCCGAAAGACAGGCTTATGACGCCGATGATGGCGAAATGAATCGGATGCATGCCCACATGCTCTGTCACCGGAAGCAGCACCGTTCCAAGGATGATGATAGCCGGAATGGCGTCGATGAACATGCCGATCAACAGAAAGGCCAGCGCCACCATGATCCCGGTTCCGATCACGCCAAGACCCATGGCGGCGATCTGGTCCACCAGGGCCGCCGGGATCTTGAAATAGGCAAGACACCAGCCGAATGCCGAAGCCGTGCCAATGCAGAACAGGGTGATCGAGGCGAACCGGGCGCTGTGGTAAAGGATGCCCGGCAGTTTGGGAAGCGCGATCGAGCGATAGACGAAAAGGCCGAGGATCAGGGAATAGACAACCGCAACGACCGATGCTTCGGTCGGGGTGAAGAACCCGCCGACAATGCCGCCAACGATGATCAGCGGTGTCATCAGCGCCAGTGAAGCGCCTGCGGCTGCCTTGGCAAGCTCTATCAGGCTTGATCGGTCATGCACGGGATAACCACGTCTTTTGGCGTAGATATAGACAGTAAGCATTTGCGACCCGGCAATCATTATGCCCGGCAAGACGCCAGCAAGGAACAACCCCCCGATAGACACCGACATCAACCCGCCCCAGACGACCATCAGGATCGACGGCGGGATGATCACGCCCATCACGCTGGAACTGGCGGTGATGGCGACAGCGAATGACTTGTCGTAGCCCTCTTTTTCCATTTGGGGGATAAGCAGCGACCCGATGCCTGCCGCATCCGCTGTAGAGCTGCCGGAAATGCCGGCAAACAGCATCGACACGACGACGTTCACATGGCCCAGCCCGCCGGGAAGATGCCCGACCATCGCACGCGCCAGACGGATCAGCCGGTCGGTGATGCCCGAGGAATTCATCAGGTTTGCCGCCAACAGAAAGAACGGCACCGCAAGCAGGATGAACGCATTGTAGCTTTTGAACATTTCGCGCATCAGCAGCACGGGTGTCAGACGCTCGTCGATAAAGAACACCGGCACGACGGCCAGCCCAAGCGCAAAGGCGACGGGCACGCGCAGGAATACCAGGACGGCGAAGGTCCCGAACAGGATCGCCGCAACTTCACCTGGCCCCATGATGTTCTCCTTTGAGGTTTTTCACTTCGTCCCATATCTTTTCTAGGGTGAAGACTGTCCATGTCGCTCCGGCAATCGGCCAGCCGATATAAATCGACAGCATTGGCAACCCGGAAATCTCCGATCTCTGGCGCGATCCCAAAATACCGAAATCATAACCCCAGTAGATAAATGAAAGCGCCATGCAGAGGATCGCCAGATGGACAAACATCCGCGATGCGAACTCTACATATTTCGAGGCGCTTCGGGGCAAGACATCCACATCGAAATGCGTGCCGTCACGCACCGCGATCATCGCGCCGATCATAATGATCCAGACGAAACAGAACCGCGCAATCTCTTCTGTCCAGATAAAGCGTGGGATGATCCCGGTATATCGGCTAAGGATTTGCATGGAGACCGGGATGATCAGCAAAGTCATCAAAATGGTCAGCAAAAGTTTCAGGAAGCGATAATAGCTTTCCAGCACTACGCGCATGGCGCCTCTCAATCACATAAAGTGAAGATGCGGCCCGCAGAGTTTCCGCAGGCCGCTGGTGGTTTGGTTACTTGACCGCTTCGATTGCCATCAACACATCCGTTGCGCCAAGCTCTTCGGCGTAGGCTTTCTTGACCGGGGCAGCCAGTTCCAGCAGCTTGTCGCGCTCCTCGAAGGCATGGGTGGTCAGCAGGCCGGCTTCTTCCATTGCGGCAAGCTTTTCACTGTCCTGGCTGCTTTCGATGTCGCGGCCAAGTTTGCCACCGGCAGCACCCGCAGACATAACGCATTCCTGTTCTTCAGGTGTCAGGCGCTCGAATGTTGCATTTGAAAAGGCAATCGGGCGCACGGTGATGGCATGAGCCGTCAATGCGATATGCGGCCCGACCTCGTAGAACTTCATCTGTTCGATACCCGCGGCCTCGTTTTCGGCGGCTTCGATCACGCCGGTCTGGATCGCGTTATACACCTCGGCATAGGCGATAACCGAGGGTGCGGCGTGGATGGCCTCGAAGATGCGGGTCTGGATGGGCGCACCCATGACACGCATTGGAAGGCCCTCAAGCTCTTCCATGTTCGTGATCGGTCGATTGACGATCAGTTGCCGCGTCCCGCCGCCAGCATAGCCGATCAGGCGGACATTGGCCTTTTCAAGCACATCCTGCGCCAGCGGGGCAAGCGCGTCCTGTTCCATCACCGCGTTCCAGTGATCAAGATCGCGGAACAGGAACGGCATATCCATAAGCGGTGCCTTCTGAGAGAAGGTCGACATATGCGATGGACTGACGATCGCGTAATCGACAGCGATGCCCTGGCTCATATTCTCGAAATAGTCTTTCTCCAGTCCGAGTTCCGAATTCAAATGTAGTTCAAAGGTCAGCGATCCGCCCGAACATTCACCTGCCGAACGCTCAAATTCGCGCAAGGCCTTGGTGAAGGCGTGGTCTTCGTTGAACTGAACTGCGCCCACCAATTCCGTGGCAAAACCCGGAACCGCAGACAAGGCAAACATACCGCAACCAATGGCTGCGCTTGCAAAGTTTTTCATATTATCCTCCCAAGATTGAAAAACGATACTCTGAAGCTGGTTATACAGTCTAGTATGGTAGCAAGATGCTCATGAGTGCAATAGCTGTCGCAAAGATGGACTTGCAAATCAGCGAAACCCCAAGATCGTTGAATTATATTATTTATAAATCAATTACTTAAAAACAAATACGACATTTGTGCACGTGGTGAGCCTTGGGATTTCCCAAGAAGCTGTGGCCCGGGCATGCCAGTGCCACTTATGCGCTGACCACCGAGGTAATGTGGAGGTCAGGTTCAAAAAGCTGTCGTTTCTGCGCCGGTGTGAAGCGATCGATTTTCACCGATATGATTGTCGCCCGTAAGCGTGAGCCAACCCAATAAAAAGGTGGCCTCCTCTTGACGACATGAGTGCCAATCCTACATACCGACCGTCGGTTTGTAGGATTGAAGACGTGGACGCCAGTAGCAAAACAGAGAATTACAAAACGCCAAAGCGCGTCCGCATGGCACCGGATGAACGTCGGGTACACATCCTTGACGCGGCACAAAAACTGTTTTTTGCCCGAGGTTGGGATGACGTCACAATCGCCGAAGTTCTGTCCGCAGCGGAGATTTCGAAGGGTGGTTTTTATCATCATTTTTCGGCCAAGGAGGATCTGCTTGACGGGGTGGTCGAACGGTTCACGACGCAGGCATTGATGGCAGCGCAAACCGCAAGGGACGCGACATCCGGCAACGCGCTGCAACGCTTCAATGCGTTTCTTGCTGAATCCAACCGCTGGAAGGCAGAGCAGGGGCGGCAGATGAAGTTCTTCATCGACGTCATGCTGCGCCCCGGCAACGACGTTTTGTTCGACAGAATCACGACAGCGGCAAACGCCGCCGCAATGCCTGTCTTGCTGGAAATGATCGGGCAGGGCGTCGATGAAGGCATCTTTGACATCCCCGATATTGCCCTCGTCGGTGAGACGATCATGGGGCTGTCGCGGGGGCGCCGCATGGTGCTGAAGGAGGCTTTCGGTGCCGCCGAACAAGGTGATCTGGACCGGGCAACTGAATGTCTTGATCGCCGGATGGTGGCCGAGGCCGCCCTGATCGACCGAATACTTGGACTGCCTCGCGGTAGCGTCCTGCTCTCCAATCCGACGGAGTATCGCCTCATGCTTCGCGCGATTGTGAATGATTGAGACATTGATCGGGGCCGCGCCCACTCTTTTTGAACAGAAAAGGAAAGCTCATGTTGAAACTGAAGGAACTGAAGCCGAAGGTCTGGGAACTGACGCTGACTGGTGTCCTTGAAAAAGACGACATCGCGACGATGGAGCGTGAATTGACACCCGCGCTGCAAGGCGATGGACCGCTTGGGTTGATCGTGCGTGCAGAGGAATGGAAAGACATCACCGCCGATGCGATGGCCGAGGACGCGAAGTTCGAATTCGGGATGCTGGCCCAGTGGTCGAAAATCGCGTAGATGGCGGTGGTTACCGATCTTCAGGCCGTCGCCGCGCTGCTGAAGTGGATGGACCCGATCCTGCCGATGATCGATATGAAAGCGTTCGGTTCTGCGGATGTCGCGGCGGCCGAGGCGTTCGTCTTTGACTTGCCCCTGAAGGAACCTGCGGCTGCGGGGGCGGGCGTAAAGCTTCTGTCTGACGGTGCGGACGGTGTCATCGCCTACGAGATCGGCGGGCGGATCACCGCAGAGGATGTCGACAGCGTGCTGACCCCTCTCGAAGCGCATATGAAAGGCGACGAAAAGATCAATCTGCTTGTCCGGTTCAAGGGTTTCGACGGTTTTGATCCGGCGATCCTGACAAACGGATCACTTATGGGCACCAAGATGAAAGCCATCACGCATCTAAGACGCTATGCTGTTGTGGGCGCGCCGACATGGATGGCCGCGATGGCGGGCACGGTCGCCGGTATGCTGCCTTTCGAGATGCGGATGTTCGACGGGTCAGAGGATGCGGCGGCATGGGCCTGGGTCCGGGCTGTCTAAGGTATCACACCGCCCGGTTTATCTGGGCGGTCTTTTCAGAAGAAACGCAAAACAGGTTTCGGTATCGGAACCCCTGCCGGGACAATGTCCGGATTTGATGCGTATTATCGAGGACAGAAGACCGTGACCGAGACACAGACCGACGGGCCGAAATCGCTCAGCTTTGAAAACGATAAGGGATCGACCCGGTCCAGATGGGTCGCGGGTGGGCTTGCCATAGCCATCATCGGCTGGATGGGCAGCGGGTATCTACTGCCATCGGACGAACCGGTCCAGACCACGAAAACCTCGGTTACTCCGCGCGTTGTTACGGTTGCGGTGCGTCGCGCTGTTGCCGAACCGGTCGAACAGGTTTTCGTTGCCGAAGGGCAGGCCCTGCCGGACCGCGATACCGCCGTGCGCGCCGAAACATCCGGACAGATCGGCGAAGTTCTGGTGGAGATGGGCGCTGATCTGGAGGCCGGTCAGGTCATCTCCCGGATCAACGTTGCTGCCCGCCAGGCCGATCTGGAACGGGCCGAACAGGAACGCGACCGCGCACAGCGCGAGTTTGACAATGCCTCGGCGCTGGTGGAACGCGGCGTTGCAACTGTCGACCGTGTCGCCCAGGCACAGGTGGCGCTGGCAGCGGCGGAGGCAGGCGTAAGGACTGCTCAAGAGGCGATCGGAGACACTGAAATCCGCGCGCCTTTTGCCGGTCGGCTGGAATCGCTGACCATCAACCCTGGCGAATATGTGTCGATGGGTGCAGATGTGGGCCGCATCGTCGACAACACGCCCCTGACCATTCGCATTCAGATCCCACAACAATCCTTGCGTGACATCAAGGTCGGACAGACCGCCGAAGTCGCGTTCATCACCGGCGAAACCGCGACCGGTGAGGTCCGCTTTGTATCGACAAGCGCCGATGCGGAAACCCGGACGTTCATGGCGCAGATCGAGGTGCCGAATGTCGACGGCGCGATCCCCGCCGGGATCAGCGCGCAACTGCGCATTCCCACAGGCGAGGTGACTGCACATTTTGTGTCGCCGGCGATCCTGTCGTTGGACACCGACGGGACATTGGGAATCAAGACGGTAAACGCCGAAAATGTGGTCGAATTTCACAAGATCGAGATTGTCCGGGCCGAGACAGACGGCATCTGGATTTCGGGGTTGCCGGCTGAGACGCAAATCATTTCCATCGGGCAGGGCTTCGTCAATGATGGCGAAACGGTCGATCCGCAACTTGACGAAAACGAGGCAGAAACCACCGCGCAAAACCCTGTACCCGGTGCCCCGGAAACCAAACCGCAAACCGATGCGGATGGTCAGATCATCAAGTCCAGGCCGGAACCAGACTTGCCCGCAGCCGCCACGAGGGAGTCGAGCCCATGAATACGCTTATCGACGCCGCCTTCAGTCGCGGCCGGGTGGTCGTCATGGCACTGGTCATGGTTCTTTCGGTTGGTGCCTACGCCTATACGGCGATCCCAAAGGAAAGCTCGCCCGAGATTCCGATCCCTATCTTTTATGTGTCCACGGGTCTTGATGGTATTTCACCGCAGGATTCCGAACGCTTGCTGATCGAGCCGCTGGAAACCGAGCTGAGCTCTATCACTGGCCTCAAACAGATGACCAGCAATGCCGGCGAAGGTTATGCCAGCGTGCAACTTGAATTCGAGCCGGGTTTCGATGCCGTCGAGGCGCTCGACAAGGTGAAGGAGGGCGTGGACCGTGCCCAGCCCGATCTGCCGGAGGACGCCTGGGACCCGGTCGTGACCGAGATCAACACGGCCCTTTTCCCGATCCTGACCGTGATCCTATCGGGGCCGGTGCCTGAGCGGACGCTCAACAGCCTGTCCGACGATCTTTCCGACCGGATTGAGGCGCTTCAAGGTGTGCTTGAGGTCGATGTGGGTGGTTCGCGGACCGAATTGCTGGAGGTGCTGATCAACCCCACCGTGTTCGAGACCTACAATATCAGCTTCGAGGAACTGATTGGCCAGATCAACCGAAACAACCGGCTGATCGCGGCGGGGGCCATCGAGAATGGGGCCGGCCGGATCGTGCTGAAAGTGCCCGGACTGATCGAGGGGATCGAAGATGTGATGGCTTTGCCCGTCAAGGTGCGCGGCGATACGGTCGTGACCTTCGGGGATGTGGCCACCATCCGCCGGACCTTCGAGGACCCGACCGGATTCGCCCGCATCGACGGGCAGCCCGCGCTTGCGCTGGAAATCAAGAAGCGGTCCGGGTCGAACATCATCGAGACTGTCGCTGCCGTGCGTGGCCTGATCGTAAGCGCGCAGGCGGAGTGGCCCGACAGCGTTCACATTGATTATATGCAGGACGAAAGCGAGCAGGTAGAAACCATGCTGAGCGATCTGGAGGCAAACGTGATTGCCGCCGTGATCCTTGTGATGATCGTCATCGTCTGGGCGCTTGGTATCCGCTCTGCGTTGCTGGTGGGCCTTGCCATTCCGGGGGCGTTTCTTGCGGGCGTCACGGCCTTGTTTCTGATGGGCTACACGATGAATCTGGTGGTTCTGTTCTCGCTGATCCTCGTGGTCGGGATGCTTGTGGACGGTGCCATCGTGACGACAGAACTGGCGGACCGGCGCTTGCAGGAAGGGGACCAACCCAAGGTTGCCTATGCCTTCGCCGCCAAGCGTATGGCCTGGCCGATCGTCGCGTCCACCGCCACCACGCTTTCGGTGTTCTTTCCGTTGCTGTTCTGGTCCGGCACCGTGGGGGAGTTCATGAAATTCCTGCCGATCACGGTTATTCTGACACTTACCGCTTCGTTGTTCATGGCGCTTGTCTTCATCCCCGTCGTCGGCGGCATCATCGGCAAAAGGCCGCCGCAATCGGCGAAGGACAAGGCGACGCTATACGCCGCTGAAAAGGGGGACCCGCGCGATCTGAAGGGTTTCACCGGTGGCTATGTCCAGTTATTGCAATTCGCCATCCTGCGGCCCTGGGCCACGGTGATCATGGCGATCTCGTTCCTGTTGGCGGGGTTCGGTGCCTATGGCCAGTTTGGCAATGGCATCAGCTTTTTTCCGTCCATCGAGCCGGAATTCGCGCAGGTTCAGGTCCGGGCGCGCGACAATTTCTCGATCTTCGAGAAGGATGCGCTGGTGCGTCGGGTCGAGGAGCGCCTGTTCGCCTATGATGAAATCGCGTCGGTCTATGCACGGTCCGGTGGTAGCAATCAGGATGCGGCCGACCTGATCGGCACGATCCAGATCGAGTTGACCGAATGGGACACGCGTCGCAAGGCGGCCGCAATTGGCGAAGATATTCGCGCCGACATGGCCACGATCCCCGGTATCGACGTTCAGGTGCAAACCGCGTCATCGGGCCCGTCGGCGGGCAAGCCGATCTCGCTTCGGGTCCGTGCAAGTGATCCGCAGGCTCAGGCTGACGCGGTCGAGGCCATCCGCGCGGCCATGACCAGAATTGGCGGCTTTACCGATGTCACGGACACGCGGCCCTTGCCGGGCGTCGAATGGCTCATTTCGGTGAACCGGTCCGAGGCGGCCCGCTTTGGTGCCGACATCTCGACCCTGGGGCAGGCGGTGCAACTGCTGACCCGAGGCATCACCGTGGCGGATTATCGCCCTGAAGATGCCGAGGGGTCCGTCGATATCAATGTGCGCTTTCCGGCCGACGAGCGGACGTTGGAAGAATTGCAATCGCTGCGGGTGCCGACCTCGGCGGGCCTTGTCCCGATTTCGAACTTCGTGACCTTTGAGCCAAGCCCGCGCAGCGGCACCATCACGCGTGTCGATCAACGCCGAGTCATAACGATCGAGGCAAACGTAGCCCCCGGCGTATTGGTCAACGACCAGGTGATCGCCTTGCAAGCGGCCATCGACGGTATGGATATGCCCGCCGGCGTCGAAGCGGCCTTTGCTGGCGAGGCGCAGGACCAGACCGACGCGATGACCTTCCTTGTAGGGGCATTCATAACGGCAATCTTCCTGATGTTCGTGATCCTCGTGCTTCAGTTCAACAACTTCTATCAGGCCTTCGTCGTGATGAGCGCCATCGTGTTCTCGATCGCGGGTGTCCTGTTTGGTCTGATCGTCACGGGCCGCCCATTCGGCGTGGTCATGGGCGGGATCGGTGTGATCGCGCTTGCCGGGATCGTGGTGAACAACAATATCGTTCTGATCGACACCTATAATGCGCTGAAGAAAACCGGGATGTCACCGCTGGAATCGGCATTGCGCACCGGGGCGCAACGACTGCGACCGGTGGTGCTGACCTCGGTCACGACGGCGCTTGGCCTGATGCCGATGGTGATTGGCGTGAACCTGAATTTTTTCACCCGCGAGATTGTCTACGGCGCGCCCTCTACCCAGTGGTGGACCGAACTTTCGTCGGCAATCGCCGGGGGTCTTGTGATAGCAACAGTGCTGACCCTTATCGTCACCCCCGCCATGTTGATGCTGGGCGAAAAGAAAGCGCGCCGGGCATTGCGGACGCCGCGCATTCCGTCTGTAGAAACGGCATAGCTTTGCCGGGAAAAGAAGCAGGAGATTGATGCGCGTTCGGGGCCGCAAATATTCAACGCCCGTCCTGCGTCTTGGGGTCATCAGGTCCCGGCGGTCGCGTTTCTCATGGACGATACGATTGCGGTGTGGCCGCGTCACTCGCACATGATCCATGTACGAGTGACACCTTTTCATATCAACGCGGTCGTGGCTATGAGCTGGTGACCAAAACGCGCCGGTCTGTTTTGGGCTGCCCATAATCATATAGCGTGGCCCATGCTGCCGCATAGGCTGCTGTGACTGGCATCGCGAGGTCTAAAGGACCAGGGCGAGAAACCCCCGCATATTGCGGTCTGGCACTCGATACAGCCCGGCGTCGCAGTTTGGCAGGTACTTCTTGGCCACCGTCATCTTCCCAGCGGGCAAAACGACCAGCGCTGGGTGACGTTACCAGAGTCGCTGGATTGGCAGTTTGGCGCGTCTCAGCGACGGGTTCGGGTTTGAACAGGTCAGGGAACAGTTCTTCAAAGTCGGCTTTGCAAATCATCATTTCTTCGGTCCTCTCTGATCGAAACAGGTATCGTGCGGCTGGCGTGATCGCGTCACCGGGACCGGTGACGCGAGCGTATGAAGTGGCTGGATCACCTCATTTTGCGGAGCACGCTTTTATTTCCCCCTGTGGGATTCGATTGGCGCGGCAAAAGGCACCATGCCGAGTTCACGGTCGTCAAAGCTGTTGACGATGTCACGGATATCACCGCGATAGATCCCGATATCGTGCAGAACCCAGTCATCCATGGCTTCAAGCGTTGCGATCAACTTGTTGCGTTGCCATTGACGAATTGCGGTTCGCGCCCATCGGCCCAACGTGCGACCTGCGGTCTTGGCAGGGTCGCGCGGTGCAGTTGACCGAGACAAAGCTGGAGAAAGGAAGTTTCCCGGAGTCAAGAATGTTTGCATGTCATTTTCCATGTCGAGAGTGTTGAAACCACGACGTTCAACGCCTTACCTTCCGAACAGCCCACGGTTTCCCGTCATTGGGCCAATCGGCGATGCAAGAAGCGTTTTCGTCTTTCGATTTGATCGATGTAAGATCACTGTCCGCCCCGAGGCGCGAGCCGGCACAATAGCCGGCCCCGCTCGGGGCTACCCGCGGTTCAGCAGATTTCCCGCGCTGAGCGGGAACCTCGTATGAAGCATGATCATCAACATGATCTATATCTGGCCCGTCCTGCTGAAGTTTGCAAGGTCGCCGGACGGGGTCGCGACATCTTGGCCGGAAACCGCTCAATCACTGCTATTTTCGCTTTCTCAATTGCGCATGAGATTGACGCAGGGACCTTGCGTACCTATCTTAAGGTCATGTTGGTACATGCAGATCATTTTCGATTTCTCCTGCTGAACCGCCCGTTTCCCCGGGCGGTGTAGACGCGTTCGCGTTTCCTGAACCTTCCGGGGCCTCCTCATAGTCAAAAAATGAACAAGTGGCGACAAGGTCGCCCGAGGGGAAACCATGACCAATATCTGTAACAGTCTTTCATACGACATCCGGAACCAACATGGCCCGAGAGAACGGCAACGCAGGCATCTGGTATTGCCCGAGGCCGATCACGCACAGCTTCAGCGACATCTGGAACAGTGCGAAGGCACGCAGCACCCGGCATGGAGATTGCTTGCATATGTGTTGCGCGACAAGATCATGATGACCGATCCTGTCAGCAAGCTGCATGTGCGCGATCTTGTGACCGGTGGGTGTCGTGTAACCTATTGCGTCAGCAATGCAGAGTCCCAGACGGGGCTGCTGGTCCATCGTGCGAGATCGGGAGCGGGCAGTGGTGTGATACCGGTGGCGTCTTTGTTGGGGGCCACGTTGATTGGCATGCGGGCCGGACAACGCGCGCCGCTTCTGTGCGAGGACGGGTCAATCATGTCGGTATCGGTCCTCGACGTTATGCCGCCGAACTGACGCTGAACTGAAAAATTAATTACGACTGAGAAGCGGGTGGGCCATGCCATTCGCCCTTTTACCCCATACCTGGAAGGAGGCCGACCGATGTTAGCCGATATGAACGAAACCGTTAAGAAACGCCGTACCCGGACACCGAAAATTGTCATCAATTCCGATGATCTTGCACATATCGAAGCGCTGGCAGAAGGCGCGATGCAGCGCAATCCAACGCTCGCCGATCGCCTGTTGGATGAGATCGCGCGCGCGCGGATCGTTGCGCCGTCCAAGATGCCTGCAAATGTCGTGTCGATCGGTCGCTCGGTGACCTACAGGGATGAAAGCACCGGGCTGGACAAAACCGTGACGCTGGTATTCCCCGAAGACGCCGACATCGCGCGTCAGCGCGTGTCGATTGTGACGCCGATCGGTGTTGCGCTGCTGGGATTGGCCGAGGGAGCTGTTTTTCATTGGGACACGCGGGCAAACCAGCGTCGGATGCTGACGGTGATCCGGGTCGAAGAGTCGTCCGACGGCGATCTTGGGCAACCCCACGATCCCCGTGGCCAAGAGGATGATATCACCCCTGACCAAACCGCGACGACGTAAGCGTGTCGTCGTGCGAGATTCGGGATGACGGATGCAACTCATTATTCGAAATCCGCGATCTGACTTGTATCCGAACCCGCGCGACCTGCGGAAATGTCACTGAAATACCGCTGCATCGGATCCGGTGCGAAGCATCAACAGTCATGGATTGAGGGCTGCTTCGGCCAGTTGTCCGTCCGTACAGGGCGGGCAACTGCACCGCCCACAGTCGCGTCAAACGAAAGGAGATCGGCAATGAGCGCAAAGCAACATCTTCGTCGGCTTCTATGGCCGACGATCTTGACATTTATCAGCCTTGGGCTGGTCCTGTTTCCATCGCAACTGGCCGGGCTTTTCGGGGATGGCGAAATGCTGCCGCTCGCTGTCACGGCGCTGGCCTATTTTGCGGCGGCCTGGCTTGTCAGCCGGATCGCGGCGATGGCGCTGGATCAGGCGGCGGCACGGCGCAAACCCTATCCACGTCTGCTTAAAGATATGGTGGCGGCACTGCTGTTCCTGATGGCGTTCGTTGCAACGACATCGCTTTACATGGGCAAGGGCGCGTTCGGGGCGCTGGCGGGGTCGGGCCTGATACTGGCGCTGTTGGGTTTTGCGGTTCGAAATGTGGTTGCTGACACCCTGTCGGGCGTCGCGCTTGGCGTGGAGGGTCCGTTCCGCATAGGGGATTGGGTCGATATAGACGGGTTGGCCCGTGGCAAGGTGATCGAGATCGGCTGGCGCACCACGCGTCTGCTGACCCGTGACCGAACCTATATGATCCTGCCCAACAGCCAAATCGCGCGCCAGCGCATCACCAACTATTCCGCGCCAAAACCGGAATATCGCGCGCAGGTCAGTATTACGCTGGATCATAGCATGCCGATTTCTCGGGCGCGCGAGGTGATGCTGGAGGCGCTTCAAGCGGCGGACCTGATCCAGAAGGATCCTGCGCCGGATGTGCGTGTTCTGGCCTATGAGGAAGCAGGGATTACCTATGCCCTGCGCTATTGGCTATCCCGGTTCGACCGCGACATAGACTGTCGCGACGAGGTGTTTACTCGGGTGGACGACGCATTGCGGCGGGCCGGTTCGATCGCCCCTCACCGTCGTATAGAGGTAATCTCGCAGGCGGATGAAACGCTATCGAAGGTGCGTCCGCCCGACCTTCGTTCGGAATAATGCGCGTGTTCAACCCATGCGCGCCAGGGTTTCCTTGCGCCGATACCGGAGTGAATTTCCATTGATGCGCTCGGGCAATGAGTCTGCGTGCAGGTCGGGTGCGGTGACGCGACGGGTCTGCGCAGACACCTCTACCCACCGGTTTGGAGCGTGGCTCAATCCCGCCCCACATCGAATACTTCAACCACATCGGGTATCACCCATTCCTCGGTGACCGGTCCGCCTTCGAACAGACTGCGGGCCACATCACAGTTTATCCGTTCTTTTCCGGTGGCGAACCATAGGTCCATGGCCCAAGAGCTGTGGCATTGTTGAAAGCACGATGTGAGGAAACGAACCCAACGTCGCTGCACCGGTCCCAGACAACAACATCGTGTCTACCGCTGCGGTTCGAAAGCGCGATCATCTCTTGAAGGGAATTGCTGCTGACATGTTCCATGCCATGGGTTTCACCATAACATGTATGGACTTTGAGGGCGGGATGGACATGACCGAAAATTCGGCCCGCCCGCGCGCAATCCGGATCTTGTCGGACCAGCTTTGGTTTAGGTGTTGGGCTGGCCTGTTCGATTTGCATTTGCGGATGCAAACAGGTCTTCTTAGGCGGGCCACCCCATCATGCGTTCGAATGTAAACAAGGAAAGAACTTGCGTAGCGCAAGTTTTATCTTGTTTAACGCGCGGGTCTGACCGAGCCCAAATTGGCGACTTGCCCACCGTCCAACCATAAAGGTAGAAAAAGATGCGACAAAATAGAATCAAGGAAATCTGGGCTGCTGGTGAAACCGCAGTGAACGGATGGCTGGCCATTCCATCCCCGTATTCCGCTGAAGTGATGGGACATCAGGGGTTCGACGCCGTCACGATCGACATGCAGCATGGCATGATGGGGTTCGATACGGCTGTGTCAATGTTTCAGGCGCTTTCCGCGACACCCACGGTGCCGTTTGCCCGTGTCCTGAAAAACGATTCCGGATTGATCATGCAACTGCTGGACGCCGGTGCTTATGGGATCATCTGTCCCATGGTTTCGACGCCTGAAGACGCGCGCCAGTTCGTTGCGGCCTGCCGCTATCCACCCCAGGGCGTGCGCTCGTTTGGTCCGGCGCGGGGCCTGCTGTATGGCGGCGCGGATTATTTCGCCAATGCGGATGATGAGATCATCACAATGGCGATGATCGAGACGCGTGAAGGTCTTGAGAACCTTGAGGAGATTGTGGCGACCGAGGGGCTTGACGGCATCTATGTGGGGCCAAACGATCTGTGTCTCGCGCTTGGGGTGCAGCCGAATGCTGAATCCACTGAACAGATCGTGCAGGACGCGATTGAGCGTATTGTCGATTGTTGCCGTGTTGCTGGAAAGGGGATTGGCGTTTTCTGCTCTTCCGGAGAGGCCGCCGCCATGCGCGCCAAGCAAGGCTTCAATCTTGTCACACCCAGCAACGACGCCAACCTTTTGTCCAAAGCCGCCCGCGCCGAAATTGCGACCGCGCGCGGCAAGACTGCTGAAAAACCTGAATCCGGCAGCGGATATTGACACCCATCCGGGCGCTTCGGCTGACATATGCCGAAGCGCCTTCAAGATGCCAAAGACGCATGCATAAAGTCGATCATCGAGCGTGACCCGGTCCGCGGCACGGGAATTGCGAAGTTTGTCCCGAAGACGCGATCTATCAAAAAACCCGTCACTGATCACAAGACACCAAGTGGCGACCGGTGAATTTTGACATCGGTGCCGGTGCCGGTCTGTCCTTTGAGAACGCAATGTGCATCAAGCATTCCGGGGCACCCCTTTCAGATCATAAGAAAGGGATGAAACGCCCATGGTCGTCAAATCCAGACCGTCGATCTGGCCGGTGATACGCACGGCCTCGCCTTGGCCGGTGGGGCCACGCGAACGCAGCCCCAGCGCGGATGACCATGTGGTTGAGGATGCCCAGCCATACCGGATGTTGTGTATCGTTTCAGGTGCTCAACAGAGACATGGCCTTCGCTGTGGGCCTGGGTAGCCCCACCTGAACATGCGCTGCCCGCTGCCGCCGCCCGATTACAACTTTTAACCTTGCAGCCGGAACAACAAATTACGCCTATGATCCAAAACCACACCCGTTTTACTGGATGAGTCCTTCACCCAGTATTGTGAGCTTCGACGAAATATATCTGATCTTTGTCAGATGCTTGATCGACTTTTCGGCGTGTTGGTGCTGCGACACGCCTTCCCTTGGTTATCTTCGTGTGCCCTGCTTCTTCGCCGTTTCAACGAAATGTAGCACGGCACGCGATCGGTTGTTTCGTTTCCAGGCCAACACGGTGCGGCTGCGGTAGTCGGGATGGATGATGGGCCGTGTCTCCACAGTACGGCCGAGGAAGCCGATCAGACTCTCGGGATAGATGGTAACGCCAAGACCTGCCGAAACCAGTCCGATCAGCGCCAGCGTGTTGGACGCTTCGAGTGTTGGCGTGAGATCAATGCCCGAACGGCTGAATAGGTCAGCGAGGCGATAGCGGAATTCACCCCATTCCGCCATGTCGCCCAGGATCAGAGGTACGTTTTGCAAATCGTCCGGTTCTATGTGGCTTTTGCGTAAAAGAGGGTGCGACCGGGGGGTGACGACATAAAGCAGTTCACTGCTGAGAAGCACGCTGTGGCAATCACTGTTGTCATACGGACCGATCATGAATCCGACGTCGATTTCGTCATTGGCGATGGCGATTTTCTGACCTTGGGTGCGCATGTATCGCAGCGCAAGCGAGATGTCGGGGTGTCGCTGTTCGAAACGTGCCACCGCGTGCGGCATCAGTTCCGTGGCGGCAAAGGCCATGTAACCGACACGAACGTGACCGGAGCGGCCTTCCGCGATGCGCCGCGAGTCGTTGATCGACTGCACATAGTCATCCAGCAGATGTAGCGCGGAATTATAGAAATTCTGGCCGGCTTGCGTCAGCAGCACTTCGCGGGTGGTGCGTTCCAGAAGCGGATAGCCCAGTTGCGCCTCAAGTCTCTGAATGCGGCGACTCAGCGCCGATTGATCCAGCGCCAAACGTTCCGCGCTGCGTCTGAAATTCAGCTCCTGCGCCACCGTTACAAAGGATTGCAGCAGAGAAAAATCAGGCAGCGTTGACATCTAACGGCTTCCGATTGTGGAAAAAAATGGGTGATGCATATCATGCATTAATAAATGTTGTTTCGTCAATTCAGTTTCGTTTCTCAAAGGTTCACCCTTGGTCATGTTCGGTCAAAGGGCGCGATAAAGTGCTTCTGAGACGGTCAAGTATCAGCAAACTCCCCGTTTTGGGCATGGAGGACACATGAGCGACATCGACAACAAAGAACTGGATCAAATGCTTCAGGCTGCATTTGATGCATCATCAAAGCTTTATCAAGAGCGCGGCTTTCAGCGTCGCGTCGGCTTTGGCAAGCGCCCCGCGTTGATCAGCGTGGATCTGGCGAACGCATGGACCCGTCCGGGCAACCCCTTCACCTGCGATCAGGAGAAGATGGATAACGAGATCATTCCGGGGATGCAGAAGCTTCTAAAGGCGTTCCGCGCGCAGCAGCTTCCGGTTGTTCATGTGACGACTGCGTATGAAATCACCGACCGCAACGCGCCGTTCACGGATATGGGTCTGTGGCATGACAAGATCCCTGTGGATGTCGTTGATCTGGCGGACAAGGATCTGTGGGCCATCGATAGCCGCATCGCGCCGGTTGATGGCGAATACACCTTGCTGAAAAAGCGCGCTTCGTCCTTCCACGGTACTGAGCTGGCGGGCATTTTGCGGGCCAACAATGTGGACACGATCCTCGTGACCGGGGTGACCGCATGTGCCTGTGTGCGCCAGACGATCTGCGACGGCATTGCAGACGGGTTCCGCCCCATCGCCGTTCGTGAAGCCATCGGCGACCGCGTTCCCGGTGCTGTTGCCTGGAACCTGTTCGACATCGACGCGAAGTTCGGTGACGTCAAATCGGTGGATGAGTGTGTCGCCTATATCGACAGTCTTGGCGGCGTGGCCGCCGCTGCCGAATAAAAAACGCAAGGCGCTGTCGGAAAGGCAGCGCCTTTTTACATTCTCAACAGGGGAAAAAGAACATGCAGATCCGGACAGTTTTCGCGACCACTGCGGCGTTGTGTTTCGCAGCCGGGACCACCTTTGCAAACGATGGTGCCGAGAAAACCTTCAAGGTCGTCGGGACCTGGGGCAATCTTTCCTCCTGGCAGAATGTCGAACAACCCTTCTGGGCCGACAGTTTGCCCGCAGCAACAAACGGCAAGATCGGGGGCGATGCCATTCCGATTACCGAAGCAGGGCTGAAAGGCACCGAGGTCATGCGCCTTCTAAGTCTTGGCGTGTTCGAGGTCGCGCATGGTTTGGGCAGCTACGTCGCGTCGGAAAACCCGGCAATCGAAGGGGCTGACCTTTCGAGCATTGCGACCGATTTTACCACCATGCGCGCCGTCGTCGATGCATATCGCCCGACAATGGACGAGCTTTTCCGGAATACGTATGGCGCGACAATCGTGGCGCTGCACCCATGGCCGGCATCAATGATATACTGCCGGGACGAGATTTCCGGTATTTCCGATCTGGAGGGGCGCAAGGTGCGCGTCCATTCCGCAACGCTTGGCGATTTCGTCGAGGGTGCGGGTGGCGTAACCGTAACGCTGCCATTCGCCGAAGTCGTGCCAGCGCTTGAAAAAGGGGTTGCCGATTGCGCAATTACCGATCCGGTTTCGGCATTCAAGGCAAGCTGGCACGAGGTTATCAATCACGTATTCGCGCTGCCCGTCGGGTACTCGATCACTTTTACGGCCGTCAACGCAAAGCTGTGGGACGGGCTGGACGCAGAGACCAGAGAGACAATGCAGGCGGCCTTTGACGATATGGTGAATGACGGCTGGACACTGGCAGAATCCGAACAGGAGATGGGTGTCGGATGCCTGACCGGCACCGTCGATGAATGTACCCTTGGAACGCCGGGAGACGCCGTGCTCCACCGGCCAAGCGAGGACGACACAGCCGCCCGTCAGGCCATTCTTGACGACTTCGTTCTAGCCCGCTGGGCCGACCGGTGTGGCGCCGATTGCGTCAACGCATGGAACGCGACTGCCGGGCAGGCCTCGGGGCTTGTTGCACCCGCGCCGGGCGGCTGATCCGGTATATCTGCCCGGACCGCTTAGCATAGCGCGGTCCGGGCTTTCCATCCGCCTCACAACCACGGAGAGAACATGTATCAAACGGCATTGTCATACGTTTTCCGGCTGTCGCTTTTTGCAGTCTGGATAGGCGGCTCCATGATGGTGCTGGCGGCTGTGATGGTGTCGGTGGATGTTCTTGCACGCAAGATCCTTGGCGTGACCTTGGGCGGTTCCGACGAGATTTCCGGCTACCTCTTCGCGGTCGCCACCGCCTTTGCCTTTCCCTACGCCGTGATGCATCGCGCAAATGTTCGCATTGATGTGGTTTACATGCGGTTGCCGGCGGTGGTCCGTGGTGCGCTGGACATCTTCGGACTGGCGCTGCTGACCGGTTTTGCCGGTGTCGTGACATGGCGTGCATTGGCGATGGTGGCCGTCACCTGGAAAAACAACTCCCATTCGATCACGCCATTGCACACACCGTTGATCCTGCCGCAAGGCCTGTGGGTTCTGGGATGGTGTCTGTTCTGTCTGACACTGGTGTTTCTGCTGGGCGGGCTTGTGGTGGCATGGCTGCGCGGTAATTGGGCAGAGGTACAAAAACTGGGTGGAGCCCTGTCGATGGAAGAAGAGATCGAGGACGAAACAAAAGGCGTCCTGCCCGAAAAGTCCGACCCCACGCCAGACCCGCGCCCCGTTGCGGAAGGAGTATAACGCATGCTTGGTTCCGCTTCAGGAATACTCTTCGGGCTGATCGCGCTGAGCGTGCCGATTGCCGCTGTGGTGGGCATTCTTGCCTTCGTGCTGGCCTGGCTTTATTCGCCCATGCCACTGTATCTGGCGGCGGGCGACATCTTCTGGACCAACAGCATAGACTTCATCCTGATCGCGGTGCCGCTGTTCATCCTGATGGGCGAAGTCCTGCTGCGGGCAGGAATTGCCGAGCGGATGTATAACGCGCTGACACATTGGATTTCATGGTTGCCCGGCGGGCTGATGCATTCGAATATCGGGGCCAGCACCCTGTTTGCCGCGACCTCCGGTTCGTCAATCGCGACGGCTGCCACGGTCGGCACGGTGGCGATGCCGCAGATCGATAAAAACGGCTACAACCCGCGCCTGTTCATGGGCACGCTGGCCGCAGGCGGCACGCTAGGTATCCTCATCCCGCCCTCCATCAACATGATCGTCTATGCGCTGTTGACCGATACTTCGGTGCCAAAGCTTTACCTTGCCGGATTTCTGCCCGGATTTCTGCTGGCGCTGTTGTTCATGCTCACCGTCGCCGTGGCGTGTATCATCCGGCCCGCTTGGGGCGGACAGCCGGAAAAATCCAGCTGGCGCGCGCGCATCGCCTGCCTGCCCGACCTGTTGCCGCCGCTGGGGATCTTTCTGGTCGTCGTCGGCTCTATCTATGCCGGGATTGCCACCCCGACAGAGGCTGCATCCCTGGGCGTGGTCGCGTCCCTTGGACTGGCAGCGTGGACCGGTACGCTCAATATCACGATGCTGCGGCTTGCGCTGGAATCCACCATGCGCACGACAGCAATGGTGATGTTGATCGTCTTTGCCGCGATCTTTCTGAATTTCGTGCTCGCGGTGGTCGGACTGACCGACCTGCTGAGCGCTTTCATCAACGGTCTTGGCCTCAGCCCGATGCAGACGATGATCGTGATCGTCGTGGCCTTCATGTTTCTGGGCTGCTTCATGGAGGCGTTCTCGCTGCTTCTGATCGCGACGCCGCTTCTCGCGCCGATCGTTGCGGGGCTTGGCTTTGACCTGATCTGGTTCGGCATCCTGATGATGCTGATGCTGGAAACCGCGCTGATCACGCCGCCCATCGGGGTCAACCTGTATGTGATCCAGGGGGTGCGCGGGCGCGGGTCAATCAATGACGTCATCATCGGCGCGCTGCCTTTTCTGCTGGCGCTGATAGCGATGATTGTCCTGCTGCTGATTTTTCCGCAAATCGCATTGTGGCTGCCGGACACATTCGGCTGAAACGAATGAACAAGATGAACAAACAACCAGGAGGATGAAATGGCTCGAATTGGCGTAGATGTCGGGGGTACGAATACTGATCTCGTGCTCGAAACCGGCGCAGGTGTATTTTACCACAAGGTTCCCACGACCCTGAAAAACCAGTCCATCGGCGTTGTCGAAGGGGTGCAAAGCATCTGCAAGATGGCCGGGATCGAGCCGTCCGAGGTTGAAACCATTGTCCACGGTACGACGACCGCAACCAATATCACGATTGAGCATAATGGCTCGGAATGCGGGATGATCACCTCGGAAGGGTTCCGTGATATCCTGCATATCGGTCGGCACAAGCGGCCGCATAACTTCTCGCTGCATTTTGATGTGCCTTGGCAGAGCCAGCCGCTGGTCAAACGCCGCAACCGGATCTCGGTGGCCGAACGCATCGTGCCGCCGACCGGCGAAGTGCTGACCCCGCTTGACGAGGATGCCGTGCGCGACGCGTGCAAACTGTTCAAGAAGCGCGGCATCGACTCCGTCGTGATTGGCTTCATGTTCGCCTTCCTCAACAACGCCCACGAGCGCCGTGCGCGCGATATCGTGCTGGAAGAAATCCCCGAGGCCTATGTCACGCTGTCTTCCGAAGTGGCCAATGTGATGCGCGAATATGAACGTTTTTCGACCGCTGCAATGAATTCCTATGTCGGGCCAAAGACGGCGTTCTACCTGCGTGACCTGGAGGCCAAGCTGCGCGAGGCAGGTGTGGGATCCAAGTTGCGGATTATCCAGTCGAACGGCGGTGTGTCCACTGTCGAGGCCTGCGCCAAGCGACCGGTGCGCATCCTTATGTCCGGCCCGGCGGGCGGTGTCATCGGCGGCGCATCCGAAGGGGAAATGGTCGGGACCGGCAATATCATCACCGTCGATATTGGTGGTACCTCTGCGGATATCAGCACCATCCCCGAACATCAGATCAAGATCATGAATCCGCGTGACACCTATGTCTCAGGCCATCCGGTGCTGACACCGATGATTGACCTTGTCACCATCGGCGCGGGGGGCGGCTCTATCGCCTATATCGACGAGGCGGGGGGCTTCAATGTGGGGCCGCGTTCTGCCGGGTCAGAGCCGGGACCGGCCTGCTACGGGCGCGGCGGGACAGAACCTACCGTGACCGACGCGCAGATCGTGCTGGGTCGGCTTGATCCCGACATGGCGCTGGGGGGTGATCTGCAACTGGACGCGGATCTGTCCCGCAAGGCGGTGGAGGAATATATCGCCAAGCCGCTTGGCATGAGCGTTACCGATGCTGCACTCGGGATCATCAAGATCATCAACAACAACATGGCGCTGGCAATCCGGTCCAATTCGGTTGCGCGTGGGGTCGATCCCCGCGAGTTCTCGATCATGCCTTTCGGCGGTGCCGGTCCGCTGCACGGCGTGGCCCTGGCCGAAGCGACATCGGCCAAGGACGTGATCGTGCCGGTCGCGCCGGGGATCACCGCCGCTGTTGGTCTGCTCAAGACCGATTTGCAATACGAACACACCGAAGCGCTGATTATCGAATTGAACGCGGCCAAAGACGCGGAATATGCGCGCATAAACGAAGCGGTGGCGTCCTTGCGTGACAAGGTGGCGGCAGAGCTTGCCGCAGACGACATTCCGCAAGAGGCGCAAAAGATCGAGGTCATTGCCGAATGCCGGTATCATGGACAAGGCTTCGAACTGCGCGCCTCCATGCCTGACGGGCCGGTGACAACAGAGACCTATCGTACCATCACCGACAGCTTCCACGACCAGCACCAGCTTGATTATGGCTACAGCTACCGCGATGCGGAGGTCGAACTGATCACCCTGCGCGCCATCGGGTCGGCCTCTGCCCGCAAGATCGAGATCCCGAAGGTACAAGAAACGGATGGATCGAGTGTGGACCGTGCCTTGATGTTCGTGCGCACCACCACGTTCGACAACGGCCAGACGCTGGAAACCCCGCGCTATGACCGGTCCAAACTATATGCCGGTGACGTCGTGAACGGCCCGGCGATCCTTATTCAGCACAATTCGACCACGCTCGTTCCGCCGGGATACGCCGCCGAAACGCTGGCGCATGGCAACACCCGCATCCGCCTTGTCGGCGCGGCTTGAGAAAGGGAGAGACAGACATGAACGTCATGACCAAACCCGAAACAACCGAGGTGGACCCGATTTCTCTTCAGGTCATCCGCGGCGCGTTCGAGACCATTGCAGAGGAAATGGGCCACGTGCTTTATCGCATGTCCTTTTCCTCGATCATCCGCGAAAGCCAGGACCTGGGCGCGGGGCTGTTCGATACGGACTACAACACCTTGTGTGAAAGTGAATCGACTCCGATGCATATCGGCTCGATCCCCGGATACCTGCGCGGGATCGAGGAAACGCTCGAAGACGGCGAGTGGTTCGAGGGCGATGTGGTTGTCCACAACCATCCCTATTACGGCGCATCGCATACGCCAGACCTCGCCATCGTTGTGCCGGTGTTTTATGAGGGCCGTCTGGTCGGGTTTGCTGGCAACACCGCGCACCATGTCGATATCGGCGCGGCGACGCCCGGTCTGATCATCGACGTGCCGGACGTGTTTGCCGAAGGGATGTTGCTGGCGGGTGTAAAGCTCTATCGCAAGGGCAAGGCCAATACCGGTATGTGGAACTATATCCGCATGAACAGCCGCGCCGCACAGCAGCTTATCAGCGATATCGAGGCGCAGGTCGCTTCAGCGCGTCTGGGTGCGAAACGGTTCGTCGAACTGATCGAGAAATACGGCGAGGATGTCGTCTTTGGCGCGGCCAATCAGCTGATGGATTATTCCGAGCGGATGACCCGCCAGCGGTTGTCGGAAATCCCCGACGGGGACTATGAAGCCGAGGGATTTCTGGACGATGACGGGCGCAACCGGGGCCAGCAGCTAAAGGTCAAGGTAACGGTCAAGGTGCGTGGCGACGCGGTCGAGGTGGATCTGACCGGATCGGCCGATCAAACGCCGACCGCCTATAACGTGCCATTCGAGGGCTCAACCAAAGTCGCGGCCTTCGCGGCGTTCCGCAAGCTTCTGCTTGATACCGCCACCTCCGAGATGCGCGTGCCCTCGAATGAAGGGTCGTTTCGCCCGATCAAGGTAACCGCGCCGCTGGGGTCGATCTTCAATCCGAAATTCCCGGCTTCGGCCGAGGCGCGGTTTACCCAGTGCAACCGGATGATCGACCTGATCATTCGCGCCCTTGCGCCGGTCTTGCCGGAAACGGTGATTGCGGGGTCTTCGGCCTCGATTTCCTTTGCGGCCTATTCGGGCGTGCGGCCGTCGGGTGATTACTGGGTATTCCTGGAAGTGAACGAAGGCGCCTATGGCGGACGGCCCCGGTCGGACGGGCCGGATGCCATTGACAATCTGATGGCCAATACCCGCAACAACCCGCTGGAAGATCTGGCGATGCATATCCCGATGATCTGCGACCGATACGAGCTGCGCGATGACGTGCCGCCGGGCGCAGGGGAGTTCCGGGGCGGTATCGGCGTGGTAAAATCGCAGCGTGTCCTGACGCCGGGCTTCATCACACATGAAAGCGAACGCCACACCGAAGCACCTTGGGGCATCTTTGGCGGCCATGAGGGTGCCGTAGGCAAGTGCCTGCTTTACAACTATGCAACGCCGGATGACGTGACCGAAATGCACTCCAAGTTTTCCGGTCTGGAGGTCAAGGCGGATGACGTGATGGCCTATTACAGCCCCAACGGAGGTGGTTTTGGCAATCCGCTCAACCGCCCGGCCAAGAAAGTGCTGGAGGATGTGCTTGACGGGTTCTGCACGGTGCAACATGCCCATGACGCTTACGGCGTGGTGATCGATCTGGAGGAAGAGACCGTCGACATCGAGGCAACAAACAAGCTGCGCGAAAAGATGCAGCGCCAGAACTGAACACAGCCCCGGTGCATCACGCACCGGGGTTTTTCGTCGAAAACCAAATATTGAGCGACAACAGGGGATCACACATGACCGTCGTAGACCGGGTACGAGATGCAGAACACGAACGCAGTGCGCTTGTAGAGGAATCCATACTTCCCACACTACAAGGCCAAAGACCCATCGGGATGCTGGGCTATGCCTGGATCTGGGTGGGCATTGCCGTCATCATCGCGACCTATTCGCTGGGCGCGGCGGGGGTCGGCGGCGGTGTGCCCCTGTCCACCGTCATCATCACCATCGCGCTGGCCAATCTGGCAATCGGCGCCTTCATGATGCTGACGGCGGATATTGGCACCGAACACGGCCTGACCTTCGCCGTCTATCTGCGCGCGCCATTCGGTGTGCATGGAACGCATCTTCCCGCCATGTCGCGCGGCGTTGTGGCGGCAATGTGGTTTGGCATCCAGACCTATCTCGGCGCGCTGGCGCTGAACGGCATCGGGCAGTATTTCCTGGGCTTTGACAGCTGGGTGGTCTGGTACATCGTCTTCGCGCTTGTCCAGATCATCAACACGGCCTCGGGGATCAAGTCGGTGGAACGGCTGGCCTCTTTGGCGGCACCTGCAATCATCGGCATTTCGATCTGGATGTATTTCACGCTGGAAGGCGTGGCCGAAACGCAGGGCATCAATATCTGGACCTTCCAGGCCACGGGCGAGATGTCCTTGTTGGTGCTGTTCATCGCCAATATGAGCTTCTGGTCGACAATGGCTATCGACGTTCCGAACCTGACACGTTTCGTCAAGGTGCCGTCCGGCGAGCGTGCCTTTTTCAAGCGCAATCGTAACGTGTTTCTTGCTCAGCTTCTGGCGCTTCCGGTCACGCAAGCCTTCATCGCCGGGCTGGGTGCGGTGTCGTTCATTGCCACTGGTAACTGGAACCCGATCGAAGTGATCCAGGGCGAAGGGCAGGGGTTGTCGCTGGTCCTGTTGCTGGCGCTTGTGGTGCTGGCACAATGGTCGACGAACAACTCTGCCAACCTGATCCCGTCGGCGCTGACCTTCATTAACCTTGCACCCAGAGTGATCAACTACAGGATGTCGGTTGTCCTTGCCGGGATCGTGGGCACATTGTGCTTTCCCTGGCAGATCCTGAACAATCTGTTCGTCTTTCTTGGCTATTATGGCGCATTCCTGTCAGCCATTGGCGGTATCATGGTCGCGGATTACTATCTGCTGCGCAAACGCCGGATCAACGTTCCGGATCTCTTCAAGCTTGACGGACAGTTCCGCTATGCGGGCGGGTTCAATCCGGCCGGATTGATCGCCTGGATCGTGGCAGGCGGGATCGCTGCATATTTTTCGCAATATGCCTTTGTCATCGGCTTTCCGCTTGGGTTGGTTCTGTATGTGGTGCTGATGAAGGTATTGGTGCTTCACGCGCATCCGCAACAGGAAATCGAAAGCGGATATTCTGACGAGTATCTTGCAAGTTCGGAAGGCAAGAGCTGGGTTTACCTGGGCCAGGGTCAATTCGAGCGCCTGAACGAAGCTGAAGCGCAGGGCAGCGCGGTGGGCCGCGAAGACCTCTGACCGCTGCAAAGACACCTCCCCGACTGGTCGCGCCTTGGGGCGCGGCCTTTTTCATTGCATGAGCCGGACTGAAACGTGCCCCCTACCGGGAGGGATGCAGCAGGGTCGCTCCGCGGGCAATCGAGCTACGCGAGTGAGTGCCGGTTGCCTTATTGCCGGGCTAAGGCAGCGGCGACACCCCCAATACGACCGGATGTGCGGCAATCAACATCGCGTATAAGCCTGCGGAGAGGATCCCCCGAATGACAGTTCCGCGCCAGGAGGCCGGGCTGGGTATCATGGGGCTTCTGGTGACACGCTCGCGCAATTCTGCCCATTGATCCGGCCCCATCTCGCGCTTTCGGCGCCGGTCTACCAGCTTCATTCCCAGCAATGCGAACGCGCCGAACACGCCAAAAAGGATCACATGGGCCAAATCGCCGTTGGGCACGAGATGCGCCAGCGCCCACAGCGCCAACGCGGCCAGCAACGGATGGCGCAGCCAGCGGATAAGTCCGGGACGCGCCGGATCGAAGGTGTTGTTGCGCGCCCCGCCAAATGAAAACGGGTTGGGTCGGGCCGCCCCGAAACAGACCAAAATACAGACCGCTGCCATCGCGGTCATGGGCACCCATGTCTGCCAATTGGCGCGAGTCCATAGCTCGACAAATGGCGTCTGCGCCGCTGCCACGATCAGCCAGGCCAGCGCGGCAAGCGAGATCATGGAATACGCGGTGCTGAACCCTCGTCTGCCGAGTATGTTCACGAGCCGCCCCTTGATCGCAGGCCGCAATGGCAAGCTGTGCATGATGAAGAAGGTTGCAAAAGCCGCAAGATAATTTGCCCAGCCCATCAGCTCTTTCCCGGTGTCGGCCGCAGCAGGGAAGGTCCGTACAATACGGCGAAACCTCCATAGGCGCAGATCCAGAGCACCGCCGCACTGGTCAGGAAGGGCAGATCAGGCCAGACTGACGCGCCGACGCGGGCCAGAACGGACAGGACCATCAAACCATAAAGCGCAACCGTGCCACGACCGGCTGTCAGCGTCTGCCCGGTATGTCCCAAGGTAGCGCGCGTCATCACGGCAAGCGTCATCAGGCCGGCGGCACCCGCCATCCACAGGTGCTGTGCCGCATCCGACGCAATACTGCCCGGCCACAGCGTCGCGCAACCAATCGCAACCGCGCCAAGCGGAACAAACCCGTATCCCGCGTGCAGGACCAGCACCAGAGGCTCTGACATGGTGCGCAAACCCTGCCACCGCGCCAAACGCAGTGCATGCAGAAAACCAATACCCAACAACGCGATGCCGGTCAGTTTTGCCATCGGCCAAAGCGTCCACACCACCAGCGTCCCGGCCGTGAGCACAAGCGCGATCCGGTCAAATCGTTGCATCGGTGGGGCAGGGCGCGCCGCGTCGTTGGCTTTGACCAGCCAGTTGCGGGTGAAGCTCGGGATGATCCGACCGCCAATCAACGCGATGAACATGACGATCGCGGCGGTGCCAAGACGCAAGCCGATGCCCTGTGCCGCGACACGCCCGTTGGCCGCGTCCAGAAAAAAGAGCGCATCGGCCAGCACGAAAAGGCTTAGAACGGCCAGTACCCCAAGATTGCGCCAGTTCCGACCTGCGATGATTTCGCGCAGGATCACGGCACCCAGCAGAGTAGGGAGCGCCAGATCGACCACGGCGGCGAAGCCCAGGGGCAGAAGCCCCGAGAACGCCACCGCTACGCGCCCGGCGATCCAGATCAGCGCAAGAAACCCAAGACGCCAACCCGTGACAGGCAATCGCCCCGTCCAGTTGGGCACGGCTGTCAAAAGAAAGCCTGCGAGGATAGCGCCCAGTGTTCCAAAAAGGAACTCGTGCGCATGCCACGATACCGGATCGAACCGCGTTGGCAGACTAAGCCGTCCAGACAGCACAAAAACCCAAAGCATCATCGCGCATACGGCCCAAATGGATGCCCCCAGAAAAAAGGGACGAAATCCATAGGACAGAATTGCGGGGCCGGTCCACCGGCGCATGCTTGTCATTGTTCGTGCCGCCATGGGTGTCAACCTGTGAGAAGGACCGTCGATGCGGTCGGCTTTGAAATTGCCACGGCAGCCATCAACGATCATCCGTTGCCGGTAGCGGATTTTTCTTGACCCAGGCCTCACCCAGATAAGGCATCGCGGGCGCGCCTTGTTCAGACGGCAGACCATAACTCAGCCCGCGCCCGATCCGGTGCGCAAGCGCGGACCAGGCCTGCGCCAGCGGTTGCGGCAGCTCTTGGTCGAGAACGGCGTCGAACAATGACAGCCAGACGGGAAAATGCTGCGATTTTACGTTGCCGGCGGCCCTGTGCACCTGCATCGGGTTGCCGTCATAACAGCGCTGAAGCAGCAGGGCGTTGCGCCAGAACCGACCGATCTTTTCTTCGTGGGTCGACCAGTCGTCGACATGCGCGGCGAAAACCGCGCCGAGCGCCGGATGGCTTCGGACACGGGCGTAGAACTCGGATACGACCCGGTCGATCTGGTCTTCTGTGACGGGAATACGCGGCGGCATGGTCACGCCACGATCACCCAGACGACAAGCAGGCTTGCCACGAGGTAGACAAGCGTGTTGACCATCCAGCGGATGAGGGCGGCTTCGCCCTCCGGGTCGACCCCCAGACGTTCGCAGGCCTTTGTTCCCGGCCAAAGGAATAGTTCGGACAATGTCATCAACTTGATCCTTAATCAGTATTTCTGATGCGTAATATATAGAGCTTTTAAATGCGTATTGTAAATGCTAAATATGTGTCATGCAGTTGGATAAATTTACCGATTACGCCCTGAGGGTGCTGATGACGCTGGCGGTGCGCGCACCGGCGCGTGTGCCTACGTCAGAGATTGCCGCGCTGTACGACCTGTCGGATCACCATCTGTCCAAGGTCGCCACCCAACTGTCTCGCGAAGGGTTTGTCGCGTCTGAAAGAGGACGCAATGGCGGGCTGACCCTGGCGCGGCCAGCAGATCAGATCAGTGTCGGCGCGGTCATTCGGGCGATGAAGCGCGATGATCCGGTCGTGGAATGTTTCGGGCCCAACAAATCTTGCCTCATCCTGCCTGCCTGCGGGTTGCGCGATCCTTTGGCCGAAGCGCAAGAGGCGTTTTTCTCCACCCTTGATCGCTATACCCTTGCAGAGGTAACGCGTTCGCGCAGTGCGCTCGAGGCATTGTTGAAAGTGTGACGCAGAAGATGTCCCTCGGAACAGCGCATGTATCGGGGTCCAAAGGCATCTATCCCATGACAAACATGCCGACCGCGCCGCGTAAGCGCCAAAGTGGCGCTTGCAGCTATCCATACGGTATGCGCAATTGGCCCCGAACCTATCCAAGACACCAAAGCCGGTAAGACAGCCCCATGACCATCGTCACCCGATCCGGAACCCATCTGACCGTTCTTGCGGTTCTGGGTGTGACACATCTGCTGAACGATCTGATGCAATCGCTGATCCCTGCGGCCTATCCGATCCTCAAAGAAGCCTATGCGCTGGATTTCGTCCAGATCGGAATGATTACGCTGACCTTCCAGATCGCCGGAGCCATGCTGCAACCGGTGGTCGGCATGATCACCGATAAACACCCCGCGCCCTATTCACCGGTGGTCGGCATGATGTTCACACTGTCCGGCCTGGTCTGCCTCGCCTTTGCGCTGAGTTACGCGATGATTCTGGTGTCGGTGGCGCTGATCGGGATCGGGTCGTCGATATTTCACCCCGAAGCAACGCGGATGGCGCGATACGCCGCAGGCGGCCGTCAGGGCTTGGCGCAGGGGATGTTTCAGGTGGGTGGACAGGCCGGCGGGGCGCTGGGGCCGGTATTCGCCGCCCTGATCGTCGTGCCGTGGGGGCAGCCGAGCCTGGCCTGGTTCGCGGTCATCGCACTGATGGCGATGATGCTGTTGACGTGGATCGGAAGCAAACAACGCCAGATCAGTGCCGAGTTCGCAGCCCTGCGGGCGCGCAGTAAGGCCAATCAGGTGGCGGTCAGTCATGCGCCCCTGACGATCGGCATCGGACTTGTGGTGCTGACGCTGCTGATGTTCACCAAGAATGCCTACAACGAGAGTTTCCGGTCATTCTACACATTCTACCTGATCGAACGGTTCGATCTGTCGATTCCGGCCTCGCAGATGATGCTGTTCGTGTTTCTGATGGCCGCGGCGGTCGGCGTGTTGATCGGCGGCATGGTCGGCGACCGGATCGGGCGGTATCGGATCATCTGGTTCTCGATGTTGGGGCCGCTGCCGCTGACATTGATGCTGCCATATGTAGACTTGTTCTGGACCGGTGTTCTGACGGTGATGATAAATCTGATCATGGCCAGCGCCTTCGCGTCGATTCTGATCTACGCGATAGATCTGCTGCCCGACCGGATCGGACTGATCGGAGGCTTGTTCTATGGGCTTAACTTTGGACTGGGTGGCGTGGCCGCTGGGTTCCTGGGCGTGCTGGCGGACAGTTACGGGGTTGAGGCGGTGTACCGGTTCTGCTCGATCCTGCCGCTTGCTGGGCTGTTGGCGTGGTTTCTGCCACGGATCGACGACCGGCCGGGCTAGTCCGCGTGCCGCAGTGTATCCGTGCGGTCGGTTGCGTCATTCATGCAGAGATTCGTGGACGCGCGCATCGTAACATTGAATACTGCCCTTGAACCAATGGGCATAAAGGCAAGCGAAAGGCCCGGACATGGAATGGCCTTGGACTTCCGGCGGTTCTGGCCGATATGAGAGGAACCTGTCAGACAGGTAGCGTTACGCGGATATGTCTCTTGCGCATACCTGACATGCCACTGACCGGATTGACCGGACGCCGGGATGTTTCTATCTCGACATGAAAGGTGGACCGCGATGGCGTCGCGGTGGGTGCCTTTAATCCTTTTCCTCCTGAACGCCCGGAATATGCCCGCGTCCCTCAGATGCGGTTCTGTTATGATGAGGTGTTGTGATGATCCAGAATTACGCTCTGCGCAAAATTGGTTCGCTGCCGATGTCGGATGCAACTGTCGGCACGCTGCTGATGATCGTAGCGATGCTGTTGTTGCCGGTCGGGGATACGTTTGCAAAACTGCTGACCGGCACGATGCATCCGGTCGCAGTGGCGATGTGGCGGATTCTGGCGCAGGCTGTCTTTCTGATTCCGGTCGCGTTTTTGCTGCGCAAACGCCTGCGCGGTGCCATGTTCTCGCCGATCGTTGCGTTGTCGGGCGGGTTGCTGGTGATTTCGCTATCAAGCCTGATCGCCTCCTTCTCCGTGATGCCGATCGCCACGGCCATCGCCATCTTCTTTGTCGAGCCGCTGATCCTCACCGTTCTTGCGGGGTTGCTGCTGCGTGAACGGGCCGGACCGCGCCGCCTGATTGCCGTCGGCGTCGGGCTGATGGGTGCGCTGATCGTGATCCGTCCCGGGCTGTCAACCTTTGGCTGGGCCACCGCTTTGCCGTTGCTGTCGGCTTTTGCCTATGCGCTCAACATGATCGTACTGAAGCGGGCCTCGGTCACACGCTCGGCGCTGACGGTCCAGTGCGGTGCGACAATCTATGCCGCGATTGGCATGCTGGTTCTGGTCGGCGGGCTGTCGATGCAGGCCGGCGGAAACATGGTGCCGCCAGCTGGTCAGCTATGGGCCTGGGTTCTGATCCTTTGCGCCGGCGCTGTCGCCGCGACCAGTTTTGTTCTGATCGCCGAGGCATATCGCACGGCGGACGCGACAGCGCTTGCGCCGTTCCAGTATCTTGAGATCGTTACCGCGACGACGCTTGGATTCTTTGTGTTCGGTGACTTCCCCGATATGTTCACCTGGCTGGGGATCGCGATCATTCTGGGCTCTGGCATCTACATCTTCCACCGAGAGGGACAGGCGGACACGTCGGCACCACGGCGGAAGCGGGTCGCGCGTTGACAGAGCTATGCTGCTTGCGGCTGTCACGGGTACTCCAAAAGCCGGAATAAGCCACGCCGCACCTGCGACGTAGGGCTGGTCAATTACCCCTCCGGTTCGAGCAACACGGCGCGGCTGGTCGCAGCACTTGGGGTGGGGGCGCAGCGCATCCCGATCCGGCCAGCCGATCCCATGTCATCGGTGCCAGACCGAAGCGTTCTGAACCGCCCCAGCTATGCCGCCGGTGACGGGCGGGGCGCCGTGCCCAAGCAGGTCATCCGCTTTCTCAACAGCCTATCCGGCCGCGCCTTGCTGCGCTCGATCTGGGCGGATGTATTCGCGCGGAAGCTTGCTCGAACCGACAAGAATGAAATTGCCCGTCGGGTTCGGGAGGCTGCGGAAATGCTCGGGCTCAGCCCTATCTCGCACGCTATCCCCGTCAATTGAGCGGCGGTCAACGGCAGCGTGTGGCGATGGGGCGTGCCATGGTGCGCAAGCCCTCTGTTTTCCTGTTCGATGAGCCGCTTTCAAACCTAGATGCAAAACTCCGCGTCCAGATGCGCTCTGAAATCAAGCAGAACCATCAACGGCTCGGAACGACGACTGTTTATGTGACTCACGACCAGATCGAAGCAATGACCATGGCCGACAGGATCGTGGTATTGCAGGGATGCAGGATCGAACAGATCGGGGCACGCCTCTGGATCTGTCTGATCGCCCGGCAAACCTGTTCGTGGCCGGGTTTATCGGGGCGCCGGCGATGAACAGGTTCGAGGGAACACTGGATGGCAACGAATTCGTTGCCAAAGACGGCTCCCGCATTCCGCTTGGCATCGAAGTACGGAACTCCGACGGGCTGCCCGTGACCTTGGGCATCCGCCCCGAACATCTCCACATCGATGATGAACGAGGTTCGACGGAGGTTTTGACCGTAAGGCCCACGGGGCTGGACACGCAAGTCGTCGTTGGTTTTTGCGGGCAAGAAGGCGACCTGCATCTTTCGACAGCTTTCAGACCTGCCACTCGCTGACCGCACGGACGCGATCGAGTGCCTTCTCCAAAAGGTGCGGTGAAGAAATGGAGCCACTGCACAGATCGATATTTCGAGAAGTCGAACACATCAGATACGTGGCGTGGCCGGATCTGGCCGTCGGAATCAAGTATGGAATCTGTTTGCGCGTCGGAATTTCTCTGGCCGCCGTGACAGGTCTGCCATTGATCGTATACGAGGTGCCAGTGCGCACCGGTAGACCACTCCCCTTGAACAGGTCGCTCGAGCGCATTCTTGATTTGCCGAATGGCGCGGGGATCAAGTTCACCTCAACCGACCTGTTCAAGTTCTTGATGTTGCGTCGCCACCGGCATGCTGAACTATTTTACCGTCGCTCGGCGATGCTCGGTTTCTGATCCGCACTCCTCTCAGTTTCGCCCATTAGGCTCGGGCGCGGCAGCTTCCGGATCTGGCCCGATGCGCGGGTCGAGCGCCAATGCCGTGGGTGAGCTGTCGGGAAGCGGCACGAATTTCTCGCGCTCTGCCCCTGGCAATTGGGGCACCGAGCGAACGTTGGACAAGACGAAAAGCGCGTAGGCTATTGCGATCGCGGATTCGAAGACAAAGAACGATGAAGGTCCAAAAGCCGCCATCAGTCCCGAGGTAAGCAGTGGGCCGATAGTCGCGCCGATGGAATAGACCATCAGCAAGCGCCCTGACGCCGCCACATAATACTTGCGATCCAGCCGGTCGAAGGTCTGGGCGACGCAAAGCGGATAAACGCTGCTGATCGCGCCGCCAAAGGCCAGTGCCATGACCATCAGCGCGATCAACGAAACCCCGTTCGCGATCGAGATCGACAGAAGGCCCCATGACGCGCCCACGGCGATCAGGATGCCTGACATGACGATGCGCCGGTCAAACCTGTCCGCCAGCATCCCGATGGGAACCTGGAAGGCGAGGCCTCCCAAGACCACGACCGACATGAACATGGCCGCTTCGGATACGCTGAGGCCGATCTGGCGCGCAAAGACGATGGCCAGCCCGTAGAACGATCCGATCAGAATGCCGGCAACGCCGGCACCGACCACGCCGACCTTGGAGGCCGCGAAAATCTGTCTCACTCCCAGAACCCGGATATCGCGAAGATCCGGCTTGCCCAAACGCGTCATCGCAATGGGAATGAGTGACAGGCCGATCAGCACCGCAGACAGATCCAACAGCTCGCCATCGCCAACCGGGGCGACGTTCACCAATGACTGACCCAGTGCCATCGCAAGATAGAAAGCCAGCATATAAAACCCGAGAACACGCCCGCGGGCCTCGTTACTGCTGCGCTCGTTCAGCCAACTCTCGACCGAGGTTGTCATGCCGGCAATGCAAAACCCGTTGATGACCCGCAGGATCACCCAGGCGGTCGGGCCAAAGAAGGTGTCATAGGCCAGACAGGTTGCGGCCGTCACCGCCGCAAAGACCGAAAACGCGCGAATATGGCCGATCCGCAGGATGACAATTTTCGACCGGAACCCGCCAAGAGCCAGCCCCAAATAATAGGCGGCCATGATCGCACCGATCAGCGCGACAGGATAGTCAGCAGCTTCCATGCGGAGCGGGAGCACCACACCGAGCAGACTGTTGCCCGCTACAAACGCTGCTGTTCCGCCAAGAAGCGACCTTACCGAAGCCAGCGTTTCGCGTATGTTCTGGGCCATGGTGTCCATCCCGATTTCTTGTCCCCTCAAGAGAGTCGGGACCTGCAACCTGTATAGCGCGAATCTAGGATGTGTAAGTTGGTCATGCAAAAGCCCCGGCCTTGGCCGGGGCTGCATCGAGGCTCGATCACCTCATGCGGGTCTGTGTGGGGCGGCTGGTGGGTCTCCGGTCAGGCCGGCCGTTGCGCTCCGTGTGGTGCGCGACGGGGCGGAGTTCAGATCGGAGCACCATCGTCGAGCTGACGCACGACGCGCGGGATATCCCCGCGATAGATGCCGATATCCCGCAATTCCCGATCGGACAGTGTGTGGAGTTGGTTCGCCGTTTCGCGACGTTTCCACGATCTTTTCATTGTGCGGACCAGCCGGCCCAGAACGCCGGTGGCATTTTCGTATGGCCATTCATGCGCTGCCTGCCGGACCATTTCACGGGTGATATATGCGGACATGTCATCCTCCAATTCAAAACTACTGTTGCCGCGACGACGGCAGCCGCGAATTGGATGTGGAACGCAAAGGTCCAACCCCCGCTTTCGGAAGCCATCGTCCTGTTCATGTGGGCGAAGAGAGATCAAGAAACCCCGAGGCGCAGACAGCACAATGGCTGGCCCGCCCGGGGTTACCGGCGGTTCAGTAGCCTTCCCGCATTCGGCGGGAACCTCATATGGAAGCTGAACTTCGTCATGCTCTACATCTGGTGTGCGTCCAGCGCATTTTCAAGCCTGCTCGGGCCGACTGTGCCTTTTCTGCCACTTCTCGGATCAGGGCCAGGCACTGCTTGGTCGCGGCCCATCAGCGTCCATGACGCCGGACCGAAACGCTTCCGTGTCGATTGATGCTTGCGCTCCGGGCAATTGGGATATTGCAGCCTTATGGATATTATCCTGCTCACGACCATTATCGCGTCGTTGTTCCTGCTGGTCGGCGCGGCGGATCCGCCAGCGCGCTATTTGCGCCTGCGCTACGCGGTGACGAATTGACAGGTGATCCCCGCCCGGTGGGCGCTTACTGAAGTTCGGCAAGCGCCTTCTTGATCTGCTTGAGCATTTCCGCCCGATCCTCACCTTCCATACCCTCATCGGTGGCGCGCATGTAGCTTTTCTTGTCGTCCCGCCATTGTTCGAGCATCGTGATCTTTTCTTCGCGGCTCACCGTATCGTCGCGCAACAGCGCGTCCGGTGTTTCATATTTTCCGAAATACGGCACGGCAATTCTCCTTCGAGTGATTTGAGCGAAGGTTAACTTAAGATAAGTAAAGGCAACAAGAGGTCTGTTACTGGGCGGCCGGTTTGCGAAGCTGTTGGAATTGTCCGAGCATTATTTCCGAGTGACATCAGGCAGGTCTTAAGCCAACATGACGAGGCTGCGGATGAAAAACCGGGAGGGCGTCGATGTTACTGAGCATGCATGAGCAGGAACGGCTTATGGTCTACACGGCCGGCAAGCTTGCGCTGGAACGCAAGGAGCGGGGCCTGAAGCTGAACCTGCCCGAGGCGACCGCGCTGCTGACCTCCTATCTTCTGGAAGGGGCACGCGACGGAAACACGGTCACGGACCTCATGGAGTCTGGGCGCAACGTCCTGAGCCGCGAGGATGTGATGGAAGGCGTGCCGGAAATGATTGCGCAGATCCAGGTCGAGGCGACATTCCCCGACGGCACCAAGCTTGTCACAGTGATGGAGCCGATCAGATGACCCTCAAACTCAATCCCTTCGCCCAGCTTGTGTCTGACAACAAGGATGCCGCCCGGGCGAAACATGTGTCCGACGATCCGGGGCGCGAATACGACCAGACCAGTTCCGACGCGCCCGAGCAGACGAAATCCTCGGGTGTCAGCGCGCCCAGCACACCGCGCCGCCCTGGTGGCGGCACGCGTCAGGCACCGCGTCGGCAGTCCGAGGATGTGCTGGATGAGGTGCGCGATCCGCTGGTGCCCGGCGAGATCCTTTACGGCGAGGGCGATGTCGTGATCAACAAGGGGCTCGAGGTAACGACCATCCGTGTCGCCAATACCTCTGACCGTCCTATCCAGATCGGTTCGCATTTCCATTTTGCCGAAGTGAACGCGGCACTGGAATTCGACCGCGACGCCGCCTGGGGCAAACGCCTTGCGGTGCTGTCTGGCGGTGCCGAGAGATTTGAACCCGGTGCCGTGGCCGAAGTGAACCTGGTACCCATACAGGGCAAGCGCATCGTGCTTGGCCTGCGTGGCCTGTGCAAAGGAGATCTCGACAATGCAAAGGATTGATCGCCGCGAATACGTGGCCTCTTACGGGCCGACCAAGGGCGACCGGATCCGGCTGGCTGACACCTGCCTGACCATCGAGATCGAAGAGGACCGCTCGGGCGGGGGCGACGAATCCGTTTTCGGCGGCGGCAAGTCGATCCGCGAATCCATGGGGCAATCCTCGCATACCCGCGCTGAAGGCACGCCCGATCTGGTCATTACCGGGGCCGTCATTCTGGATCACTGGGGGATCATCAAGGCCGATATCGGCATCCGCGACGGGCGGATCGTGGGGATCGGCAAGTCAGGCAACCCGGACACGATGGACGGGATCGACCCCGCGCTGGTCATCGGCCCCTCGACGGAGATCATGGCGGGCAACGGGTTGATCGCCACCGCAGGCGCGGTGGACACACATGTGCATTTCGTAGGGCCGCAGATGCTCCAAGTTGCGCTGGCCGCGGGCGTCACGACCGTCACCGGCGGCGGCACCGGCCCGACCGAGGGGTCCAAGGCGACGCTGGCCACGCCCGGTTCCTGGTGGATGGAGCGGATGCTGGAAGGCTTCGATCCATGGCCCGTCAACGTTCTGTTCCTGGGACGCGGCAACACCATGTCCAAGGAAGCGATGTGGGAACAACTGCGCGGCGGTGTCGGCGGCTTCAAGGTGCATGAGGATTGGGGTGCAACCCCCGCCGCCATCGACGCCTGCCTGTCGGTGGCCGAGGAATCCGGCGTACAGGTCGCCATCCACTCGGACACGCTGAACGAGGCAGGCTTTGTCGAGGATTTGCTGAAGGCGGTCGCTGGCCGCACCTTCCATGCCTTCCATACCGAGGGCGCGGGCGGCGGGCACGCGCCCGACATCATCTCCATCGCGGGCGAACGCAACGTGCTGCCCGCTTCGACCAACCCGACACGGCCCTTCACGAAAAACACCGTGGCGGAGCATCTGGACATGGTGATGGTCGCCCATCACCTGAACCCGCAGGTTCCAAACGATCTGGCTTTTGCCGAAAGCCGGGTGCGGGCGGGCACGATTGCCGCCGAGGATATTCTTCAGGACATGGGCGCGATTTCCATCATGTCGTCGGACGCGCAGGCGATGGGCCGGATCGGTGAAACGGTCATGCGCACATGGCAGACCGCGCACCAGATGAAGAAGCTGCGCGGCTCGGCCCCCGGCGACGACCGCGCCGACAACCATCGGGCGCGCCGCTACGTGGCGAAATACACCATTTGTCCCGCCGTGGCGCACGGGATGGAGCGCGAAATCGGCTCCATCGAAGTGGGCAAAAAGGCCGATATCGTGATGTGGCAACCGGCGCTGTTTGGGGTGCGACCCCACACCGTATTCACCGGCGGCATGGTGGCCACGGCGGCACTGGGCGATCCAAATGCTTCGATCCCGACACCGCAGCCGGTGATGGAGCGGACCGGCTTCAACGTCCATTCGCCCGCGTCGGGTGCCACCAGCCTCGCCTTCGTTTCGCAGGCGGCGATCGACGACGGGTTGGCGGACCGGATCAACACCAACCGCAAATTCGTTGCCATCGAGAGCACGCGCGGACGTGGCAAGGAGGACATGCCGGAAAACACCGCCCTGCCGAAGATCGAGGTCGATCCCGACACCTATTCGGTGAAAATCGACGGCGAGATCGCCGATCACGAACCGGCCGATGAAGTGCCGATGGCACAGCGATACTTCCTGTTCTGAGATGGAAACCGCCGGCATGGAAAGGCAAGCAGCCCTGTTGCTGCTGGCGGATGGTCGTCTGCCTGCCGGGGGCTATGCCCATTCCGGCGGGCTGGAACCTGCTGTCACGGCGGGACGCGTCGCCGATATGGAGGGGCTCGAGAAATTCCTGACTGGCCGCGCGGAAACCACCGGGTTGATCGCAGCGGCTTTTGCGGCAACGGCTTGCGCGCGGGCGGCCGCCGATGATCTCAGCGATCTGGCGACGCTGGAGGTGGAGCTTGACGCGCGCACGCCATCGCCCGAATTGCGCAAGGTCTCGCGCGATCTGGGGCGACAATTGCGCCGCGCCATGAGCAGTATCCATCCGCATCCGTTTTTTGCTGCTCTGGGCACTGCGCCGCATCAGCCCATCGTGATGGGAGTCGCGGCGGCGGTTCTGGGTCTTGGCCCGCGCGATGCCGCGCTCGCGATCCTGCATGAAAACAATTCCGGCGCGGCGGCAGCGGCGGCCAAGCTGATGCGGGTCGATCCGTTCGATGTGCATGCCATCCTTGCCCGGATGACGACACGGCTGGATGCGCTGGCGGGGCGGGCCGCGGTGGCTGCGGAGGGCGCTCCCGCCGATCTGCCGTCGCCCGGCGCACCCTTGTCCGACATCGCCGCCGAGCATCACAGGAGGCGGGATGTACGACTCTTCGCGTCATAACCCGACCCACGGCCCCATCGGTGCCATGTCCGCGCGCGCGGTGCTGTCCAGCGAGCTTGGCCCGAAGGGCAGCAGCCGTATCGGCACGCTGCGATCCGACGGGTCTTTGGTCCTTCGCAAGAGCAATCCCAAGGGGCCCGAACCGCTGGCCCATCGGCGGCCCGACGTTGCCCGCGTCGCGCTCGCGGCAGGAACAGCAGGACCACTGGGAGGGGACGATTATGCGCTCGACGTGCTGGTTGGGGCAGGCAGCACGCTGGTGCTGCAAGAGGTCTCGGCCATGCTGGTGCTGCCAGGGCTTGGTGGCGCGGGGTCGCATATGGCGATCAGCGTGACCGTGGAGGCGGGCGCAACCTTCATCTGGCTGGCCGAGCCGATCATCGCGGCGCATCGCTGCAACCACCGCCACGATGTGCGGATCGCCCTTGCGCCCGATGCCCGGATGATCCTGCGCGAGGAGATGCTTTTGGGCCGTCATGGCGAAGCCGCCGGCGATTTCGCAAGTCGGCTGCGCGTCACGCGTGGCGGCGCTGCCCTTTATGACCAGCAGATTGATTTCGGGCCCGCGAGCGATGGCTGGGGCGGGGCTGCCGTGTTGGGGAAGAACCGCGCGGTCGGCTCGGTGATCGCGGTCGATCCCGACTGGTCCGACGCGGTGCCTGCGGCATTGCCCTATGACACGAACGCCGCCCTGACACCGCTGGCCGGGCCGGGCGTCGCCATCGGCGCGGTCGCACCCGACAGCCTTTCCCTGCGCCATCTTCTGACGCGCGGCATCAACGAACTCGGGCCCCCCTGGGCCATCTGAAGGAGACCAACCCATGCATGACGAGACCACAACAGCCCCGCAAGCCCGTGCGCTACGCCTTGGCGTTGCCGGTCCCGTGGGCACCGGCAAAAGCTCGGTGATCGCCACGATCTGCCGACACCTGCGCGACGAGTTTGCGCTCGGGGTCATCACCAACGACATCTATACCGACGAGGACGCGCGGTTCCTGAAATCCGAAGGCGTGCTGCCCGAAGAGCGCATTCGCGCCGTCGAGACGGGCTCTTGCCCGCATACCGCGATCCGCGATGATGTGACGATGAATCTGATGGCGGTCGAGGACATGGAACGCGATTTCGCGCCGCTCGACATCGTTCTCGTGGAAAGCGGCGGCGACAACCTGACCGCGACATTCTCGCCCGCGCTGGTGGATGCGCAACTCTTCGTGCTGGACGTGGCCGGCGGCGGCGATGTCGCACGCAAGGGCGGACCGGGGATCAGCGGTGCCGACCTCCTGGTCATCAACAAGATCGATCTTGGGCCGTATGTGGATGTGGATGTCGAGCAGATGGTCACCGACGCCGAAAAGGCCCGTGACGGTGGGCCGGTCCTTGCGCTGTCGCGGAAACATCCCGATACGGTGGAAAAACTATGCGACTGGGTACGCGAGATGCACAAGACCTATGCCGGCGGCGGCCACATTCCCGTCGATCCCGGTCCGATGGCACCGCATCATCATGCGCATGACGACGGTCATACCCATAGCCACGAATAATGGCCGGGATCAGACGGACGAAGTGACTGCAATCTGAAAGGTGCCGATGGACAGTCTGGGCTGGCAGATAAAACATGCACTGCGCATGGTCGTGTCTGGTTCGGGTGCATACCTACTGGTGTTCTCGCTTGGTCTTCAGGTGGATTTCTCGGCGGTCATAACCGCCATTTTCGTCACCCAAAGCAATGTCGGCGGGTCGTATCGCGTCGCGGTCGAGCAGTTCTTCGCGGCGATTGCCGGCGCGGTCTGCGGAGCGGGTGCCGCCGCGCTGATTCTGCCGCAGGATCCTGCATCGACGGCCATCGCGCTGGTCATCGCCCTGACGCCGCTGGCCCTTCTTGGTGCCCGTTCGCCCGGTTTTCGGGTCGCACCGATCAGCGCCGTCATCATCCTGCTGGAAGGGCCGGGATTCGAACTCCATACGCTGACGCTCGCCCTTGACCGGGTGCTGGGTGTCGCGCTCGGCTGTGGTGCCGGTGTGGTGGTGTCCCTGACGGTGTTTCCCGCGCGCGCCTTGTCCGCCGCTGTTGAAACAGCCGGTCGGGTCACGGCCTTGCTGGCCCGGCAGATGCAGATCCTATCAAGGAACGAGCCATCGCTTCGTGGTGAACACGGCGCTCTTGCGGCGCAGGTGCGCGAAAACCTCGTGCGGCTTGATGAACTGGTGGAGGAAGCCGAGCACGAGCGACGAGGAAGATCCACACGCTATTCCGGCACACCGCGCCTGCTGCGGGCTCTGCGGAGACTGCGCCACGATACGGACATGCTGCGGCGGGCAGGCCGCGATATCAGCAGTGACGCGCTGCCAGCCAGCATTGCCACACCTTGGTGCGAGGCCGCGGGTAGCGCCGCCAAAACCTTGCGCGGTATTGAACGCCTTCTTGCCGGCGGGAACGTTCCCGAGGATTTCGACACACTCACCCCCGCCGTGCGCGCCTATCTCGGCACCTTGGAGGATATACGAAAAAGCGGCGAGGCGGCGACGCTTCCGCCCGCCACCCTTCGGCGCATGTTCGGGATCGGGTTCACGCTAGATCAGTTCCGGCGGGATATCGGCGACATGATCGAGATCGCACAAGAGGTGCCGAAGCCAAGGCCCGGTCTTGTCGCGGCGATGAAAGGCTGGCGGTCGGCACGCGGCTGATGCAGGCGCATTGGGCCGAACGACTTGCCGAATTTCGCGACAAGCCCTACGGGACATCGCCTGCGGGGCTTTGTTACTTCCCGCAGGGTAGTAGCGCCGCGCTCAGCCTTCGCCGACCCCCTTTTCGATCCTTTCGCCCAGCGTCTCGTCGACGTTACGCCAATACTCGAACGCGCGTTTCAGCACCTTTTCGGATACACCGTCCTTGAGGTGGCCGACGACATTGCTGACCAGCCGGTCGCGGGCGGCATCATCCAGCACATCGCGCACCAGGGTGCCGGCCTGCCCCCAGTCGTCGTCATCCTCGCGCAGGGTATAGGCTTGGCGAACCATGTCGCCATCGGCATACCACAGTCCGGCATCGTCGGTGAGCGAGGGATCGGCGGCCGGTCCGCCGTAGGAATTGGGCGCATAGACCGGATCCGAGACGTTCTCGACCCGCATCGCGCCATCCTTGCTATAGCTGTGGACGGGTGATTTGGGTCGGTTGACCGGGATCTGCTTGTAATTCGCGCCCAACCGCGCACGGTGCGCATCCGAATAGGAAAAGCCGCGCCCCAGCAGCATCTTGTCAGGGCTCAGGCCGATGCCGCGCACCAGGTTGCTTGGTTCGAACGCCGCCTGCTCGATTTCGGTGTGGAAATCGGTCGGGTTGCGGTCCAGCGTCAGCTTGCCCACCTCGATCAGCGGGTAATCAGCATGGGGCCAGACCTTCGTCAGGTCGAACGGGTTGAAGCGATAAGTCCGCGCATCTTCGAAGGGCATGATCTGCATCTTCAGGGTCCAGCTGGGATAATTCCCGTCGCGGATCGAGTTGAACAGGTCGCGGCGATGGTAATCGCCGTCGGTGCCGGCCAGCCGGTCGGCCTCTTCCTGGGTCAGGAAATCGTTGCCCTGATCGGTCTTGAAGTGGTATTTCACCCAGAACTTCTCGCCATCCGCATTGACCCACATGTAGGTATGGCTGGAAAAACCATCCATGTGCCGCCAGGTCTTGGGAATGCCGCGGTCACCCATCAGCCAGGTGACCTGATGCGCCGATTCCGGCGAGAGCGTCCAGAAATCCCACTGCATGTCGTGGTCTCGCAGACCCGAGTCGGCGCGGCGCTTCTGCGAACGGATGAAGTGCTGGAATTTCATCGGATCGCGCAGAAAAAAGATCGGCGTGTTGTTGCCGACCATGTCGTAATTCCCCTCACTGGTGTAGAATTTCAGCGAAAAGCCGCGCGGATCTCGCCAGGTGTCGGGGCTGCCCTGTTCGCCGGCAACGGTCGAAAACCGGATCAACGTATCGGTCTTCGTGCCAGGCTGAAACAAGGCGGCCTTGGTATATTTGCTGACATCCTGCGTCACTTCGAAATGGCCGAACGCGCCTGCCCCCTTGGCATGTGGCTGGCGTTCGGGGATGCGTTCGCGGTTGAACTGCGCCATCTGCTCGATCAGGTAGTGGTCGTGCAAAACGATCGGGCCATCGGCACCGATGGTGAGCGAATGCTCGTCACTAGCGACTGGAATGCCCGCATCGGTCGTGGTGGGTTTTTTGGCGTCGTCGGTCATGGTCATATCTCCTCACGCTTACGGTACACCGAATCTCCGACAAGCCTAGCAGGAATCAGACTTCTTTTGTGGGCGCTCCTGTTTCAGCGGCAATAAGAAGCAACAGCCAACAGCGGGATCGTCAGCGCAAGAGGCATCCATGACCAGCGGCGGGCATGATGAGCACTCACATCGGCATTCCGTTCGGCGACTGGATGGGCCACTCGGTTTTTGGCTGAGGGCAGTTTGCGTTGGCAACGCCGGCGGTCTGGATCCGTCGCCCTTAACTTCACGCGCGGCTGGCGTCGGCCGTGAACCCATGAGGTATTTGGCATTACATGCAATAATGACGGCAATATTATCGCCCTGCACCGCAACAAATAGACACTCCATATCGGACGTAGGCAAACACGAATACACTGGAGGCACAGAATGGGTACCCAGCTAGTTTGAAGGCTGAGCATACGCTCTGCGGAACACAAAGGAGCGCGCTGGCGTTTAACCCCCGGACCTAGCACGTCCCCATCTTGACCCAAGAGGAGAATGATAATGTCTGTCAAACTTGCCATAATCTACTATTCCACCTACGGCACCAATCATCAGATGGCCTCCATCGCGGTCGAAGCGGCAAAGGACGCAGGTGCGGAAGTGCGCGTGCTGAAAGCGCCGGAAACTGCACCCGAAAGCGTTGTAGCGGGTCAGGACGCGTGGAAAGCACAGGCCGAAAAGACAGCAGATATCCCTCAGGCATCCGTCGAAGACATGGAATGGGCGAATGCCTATCTTATCTCCGCCCCCACCCGGTTCGGCGTCATGGCCAGCCAGATGCGCGCCTTCATCGACACGCTGGGCGGCATCTGGAGCAAGGGCGGTTTGGCGAACAAGCCGGTTTCGGCGATGACATCCGCGCAGAACACCCATGGCGGGCAGGAAACGACGCTGATGTCCTTCTATGCCACGGTCATGCACTGGGGCGGGATCGTCGTAGCACCCGGCTATACCGACGAGGTGATCTACAAGACCGGCGGCAACCCCTATGGCTACAGCCACAATGCTGGCGAGGATTTCTCGGACGAGGCCAAAACCGCCATCGGCCATCAAGCGCGGCGTCTGGTCGAGATTGCGGGCAAGCTGGCCTGAGGTTTGCCTGCCGCAATCAAGCCCGCATTTTCTGAAAGGATGAACACATGATGGAACTTCACCTCGATGGAGCTTTGAAATGAGCTATTCCCCATGCCCCGATCCTGTCTTGGGGGACGCCGAAGGTGTAGATGCCATCGAAACCCTGATCGTGCCGCGCGCTGTCGACCTGGGCGAGATGGAGGTGCGTCGCGCGCTGCCGTCGACCAAGCGTCAGATGGTCGGGCCCTTCATCTTCTTCGACCAGATGGGACCGGCGGAATTTCTGACCGATCAGGGGATCGACGTACGTCCGCATCCGCATATCAACCTTGCCACGCTGACCTATCTGTTCGAGGGCGAGATACTGCATCGCGATTCACTGGGAACCGAACAGACCATCCGCGCCGGTGCGGTGAACTGGATGAAGGCGGGGCGCGGCATCGTTCATTCCGAGCGTACATCGCAGGAGCGCCGGAACACCGGCCAGCGGCTGTTTGGTCTGCAGACATGGGTGGCCTTGCCCGAGGCCGACGAGGAAACCGCGCCCGATTTCATCCATTACGGGGCGGACACATTGCCGATGCTCGACAGCGACGGGATCAAGGCACGCATCATCGCGGGGGAGGCTTTCGGGCAGAAAAGTAGTCTTAAAACGGCGTCCGAAACCCTCTATGGCGATGTTGAATTGCAGGCGGGTACAAGCGTGCCGATCGATGCCACCTATGAGGAACGTGCGCTTTACACGATTTCCGGCGAGATTGAGATCGCGGGCGACCGGTTCGGCAAGGGCCAGCTTCTGGTGCTGCGCCCCGGCGATGCGATCACGGTCAGGGCCAGCAAGGCCGCACGGTTCATGCTGTTTGGCGGCGCGCCGATGGGCGGGCCGCGCTATATCTGGTGGAATTTTGTGTCGTCCCGACCCGAACGTATCGAAACGGCGAAACAGGAATGGGCCAGGGGCCGGTTTGACACAGTGCCGGGGGACGAGGCCGAATTCATCCCGCTGCCTGAGAGCATCGGCAAACCGCGCCGCGCTTCCGGTGGGGTCCGCTACCCCTGAACCTGAGACAGGAAAGGGCGCAACATAGCGCAAACGATCCCCGGCCTGCATCACGGCACTGTCATTCCCGGCGCGCCGGGTCGCGGCAGATATCGCCCATGCCGACTTCCCGCGCATGTTCTGGACACTCGAAAAGCAAAACCAACGTGTCATCCTGCGCAATGAGCTGTGCACGCTGTGTGACCGATACCTGAAGTGCGCTCCCAGCGACAAAAATGTGCCGATAATAGACGTTATGGTAATACGATCTGTCATTTGCCACCGCCGATTTCGCTTCTTCTTGCCTGAGATTGTTAGCCAGATTTCATCAAGCTTGGCTTCGAACGCGATCAAAAGGTTTGCGCCTTGACCTGAAAGCCAGAGATTTCACCCCAGGGCTGACTCTGCCTGCCTGATTGACGTCCATAACGCACATAGGCACGCATGATCGGGTCGCCTTTCCGACTGTTTCTATCAACTTTTAGCTTGACCCATCTAACTCGGCTGATAAACGATCAGACTGTCCAGCCAGCGCGCAGCCATAACAAGCGCCAGCCAGCATCGCATGAAAATTCTGACTGGAGGGTGCCATGGCTTTGCGCGCATCAACTCTCGCCCTTGCCTGCCTTTGCGCGTCGCCGCTCGCGGCGCAGGAAGACGCGGCGGGTAAGCTGACCATCGAGCTGAACTCGGTCGAGCCCGAGCAAGATAATTGCCGCATGAGTTTTGTCATTCTGAATGGCCATGATGTCGACATCAAATCCGCCGTGTTCGAGGCGGTGCTTTTTGACATTGACGGCCGCGTTGATCGCCTGACGCTATTCGATTTCGGTTCTCTGCCTGCCAGCCGCCCGCGAGTGCGCCAATTCGTCGTGCCTCAGCTTGCTTGTGACCAGCTGGCGCGGGTTCTGATAAACGGTGCGCAGACCTGCGAGACGGACGTGGCGCGCAAGGACATTTGCACCGAATCCATTGATCTGAAATCCAGGTTAGAGATCGAGGTGGTCGGATGATGCAATCGCTGGTCGAGGCCATTCAGCGGATCGCCGATCTGGGCGGGCCTGTTGTGCTCCTGCTTTGTGCATTGTCCATCGTCGTAATGACAGTGGTTCTGTACAAGCTCTGGCAATTTACCACCGCAGGCGTCGGGCGTCACAAGGCGCTTCGCGACGCTGTGGCCGCGTGGGACGCAGGCGACCGTGCGGGTGCGCGCAGTTACCTGAACCGGTCGCGCAGCTATCTGTGCCCGGTCGTGGACATGGCCATGTCCGGGCAACGCGATGGCGAACGTCTGGAAGCCGAAGCCGAGCTTCGCTTTGCCAAGCTGGAGCGCGGCTTCCGCCTGCTGGATTCTGTGGCGCAGCTTGCGCCGCTTTTAGGACTGTTTGGCACGGTCATTGGCATGATTTCGGCGTTTCAGGCGCTTCAGGACGCGGGCGCGCAGGTTGATCCCTCCATTCTGGCCGGGGGCATCTGGGTGGCGTTGCTGACCACCGCAGTCGGGTTGGCCGTCGCCATGCCGACGGCCCTGATCCTGAGCTGGTTCGAGGCCCGGATGGATGCCGAAAGGGTGCTGGCGGGCAAAGCCCTGCGCACCATCCTTGCCCCCACGGGCCGCACCGCTGACCTGCAAGATGTGGCCACAGGTGCCGCGGTTCATGCGTAGACGCACCCGCCGCAGACGCTTGTCGATGACATCGCTGATCGATGTTATCTTCTTGCTGCTGTTGTTTTTCATGCTCAGTTCGACATTCACCCGGTTTTCCGAAGTCGAATTGGCCGCCGGGGGCGCAGCGGGTGCCGCAACTGCGTCCGACATCCGTCCCTTCTTCCTGCGCTTGGGCACCGACAGCCTTGACCTCAACGGGCGTGATATTGCCTTCGCCAGCTTGGCCGACGGGTTCGGCGAGGATGCGGCCCCTGTGGTGTTGGTCTCGATGGTGCCATCGGTGACAGCGCAACGTCTGACGGACTTACTGGTTGCCCTTCGGGCCGTTCCGGGCGCGAAAGTCACCGTTCTGGAGAGATCCTGATGCGGCGCCTGAAATCCAGTTCCGAACGCGAACCGACCACTGCGCTTATCAACATCGTCTTCCTGATGTTGATTTTCTTTCTTGTTGCCGGAACGCTCGCGCCGTCGCTGGACAAGGACCTGAAGCTGGTCCGCACGAAAGACCTTGACCGGCATGCTCCGGCAGATGCGCTTGTGGTGCATCCGGATGGCCGTTTGTCCGTGCGCGGCATGGATGTCAATGACGCAGCGACATATTTCGCAGGGCTGGACAAAGACGCGCGCAAGCGGGTTCGGGTCGTCCCCGATCAAGACCTGCCCGCCAGCGCGTTGGTGGCCTTGGGTCGAGACCTGCGCAGTGCCGGCGCAGAATCTGTCGTCATCGTGACCGAGAGGGGGCTGGAATGATTTCGACCTCCCGCTCCGTGAAACTGGCATGTGTGCTGTTGGCAGCAAGTGCCCATGCCGCTTTGGCACTGGCTTTGATGACCAATGATCCGGTCAGAACGGAGGGCGCGCCCGGCAGCGCGGATGTACAACTGGGGTCGTCCTTTGCGGATATGGCTGCGGGGACGATGACAAACGAAAGCGTTGAGAAGGCGATTCAGCCTGACAGCGCCGCGCGCCCGCTACAGCCTGACCAAGCAACGCCATCCCCTGGCGAACGCCTGAAGGTGACCAAGGCCGCGCCTCCGGAAACGACGCTGCCCAATCCGGATGCGATCACCAAAGCCGTGCAACCAGCGCCCCCGTCTCCCTTGACGGTTCCCGTTGCGCCTCTCGCGCCCAGTAGCACCATTCAAGCCACGCGCCAAACGGCAGCACCGCCGCGGTCGTCTGCGCCGACATCACGAGAAATGATCAAAGCCGAAGCGACAAATGCAACGGCTGTAGCGCGCTCCCTGCGCCCCATGGCCCGTAGCCGCGAAGTCGAAGAAAAGGCGCAACGACAGGCCGAAGCCGAAAAGGCCACCAAGCCCAAACAAACCGAACAGCCACGCGGCAATTCCCAGAGAAACGCCCGTGCAGGTGCCACAACCGGGACACGCACTGCGAAGTCCAAGTCCAGCGGGTCCGGCGGGAAAAAGCCCAACGCCAGTGGCAATGCGGCAGTGAGCAACTATCCTGGCGTGGTCATGTCCTGTGTGTCTCAGTCTGGTCGCCCAAACGTCCGTGGACGCGGAACCACGCGTGTGTCGTTCAGCGTTGCGAACAACGGGCGCATTACAAATGTCGCTCTGGCGGGCGCATCGGGGAATTCACGACTTGACCGGGCGGCCCTTGATCTTGTGCGACGGGTTCGGTCCTGCCCGCCCCCACCTGCGGGGGCAAGACGGAGCTTTTCCATCGGGATCTCGGCGCGTTGAGCCGGGTGGTCGCCACATCGCACTCTGGGTGAACGGACCCTGTTTAGCAGTATGCGCAGAACGAAGTGGCCGCTGCGCCGGACGTTGGGACATTCACCAGAAGCGTATTGACGAATAGCCAACAGATATACGTCGCCTTGCTGGAAGGCCCAAGATGTCCAGCCGAGACAATCGGCCGGACACAATGTCAGAGTGATCAGTTCTGCAAGTAGACTTCGAGCGAATCGTCCAGTGCATCTTTCCAAGGCGTGTGGTGAACCGGGGCCATCGTATTTGTGATGACCGACCGATAGGAGTTGTCGCGAAACGCCATGATGTCATCCATCTTGTGCTGTTTCCACGCAAAGAACGCGGCGCAAGCGCCATCCACATCAAAACTGGGATAGTCCGTTTCGGCAATCAGTTCCTTGATGTAGTCGCCTTGATACTGGATTGCATATTTCACATCATCGCTGGCTTCTTCGCGCTCCATGCGTTCCTTCACGTCGTCCGTGAGGGTTTTCATGTCAGTCGGCACTTGCAGTTTGCCCATGATCGCATCGCGAACCCACCATGCCTGAGCGTCGAACATGTTGAAGGTGAACCATTGGTCCTGCATACCGATGTAGAACATCTTCGTGTTCTTTACGAAAACCACGCCCTTGTAGAGATCGGACGACGCCAGCCGGTTGGCCGTTTTCAGGCGCAGATCGTCTGGGAGATAGTTGAAGAAGTGCTTGTAGCCGGTGCAAAGGATGATCGCATCGACATCGCGCGACGTGCCGTCCTTGAAATATGCGGTCTTCTCGTCAACGCGCTCAAGGGCCGGAACTTCGTCCCAATTGTCAGGCCATTCAAAGCCCATCGGCGCGGTGCGATACGACGAAGTAACTGATTTGGCACCGTATTTCCAGCATTGCGACCCGATATCCTCTGCCGAATACGATGCTCCGACAACAAGGATGTCCTTGCCTTCGAATTCGCGCGCGTCGCGGAAATCGTGCGCATGAAGGATTCGCCCGTTGAATGATTCGAATCCGTCATATTCCGGGACGTTCGGTGTTGAAAAGTGACCCGAGGCGCAGATGACGTAGTCAAAATCCTCTTCGTAGGTTGTGTCCTTGATCTGGTCATGCACCGTGATGGTGAAATTCTCTTCGGCTTCGTTGTAGCGCACCCAACGGATCGGTGAGTTGAAGCGGATCCAGTCGCGGATGCCCGCCTTTTCAACCCGACCCACAATATAGTCGAAAAGAACCGCGCGAGGAGGATAGGAGGCGATTTGCTTGCCGAAGTGCTCTTCAAAGGAATAGTCTGCAAACTCAAGACCTTCCTTCGGACCGTTTGACCAAAGGTAACGGTACATGGAGCAGTGCACAGGCTCACCGTGCGCATCCAGCCCGGTACGCCATGTGTAGTTCCAAAGGCCACCCCAGTTGCTCTGCTTTTCGAAGCAAACGATTTCAGGGATCTCTTCGCCGTTCTGATGTGCAGACTGGAAGGCTCGCATCTGGGCCATGCCCGAAGGACCGGCTCCGATGATGGCAACACGCTTGGCAGTCATATGTGATTCTCCTGTGGTATGGACCAAATAGTCGTTTGTGGTTCTTTTGGTTCCGCAAATGGTGCAATTCATTATACCAAAATGTCAACATTATTCCAATTTGGACCGAAAGATGATGAATTCGTCTGTCTTTACTGCTAACCCGGAAACATGATGCCTTCCAGTTTTGCACATCAACTTGCGGTTTCTTCGGCCTTTCCCCGTTTGTCGGTGGGCATGAACGAGCCCGTGAAGATCGGATTTCTTGCACCGTTGAGCGGGCCGGTTGAATCGTGGGGCCTGCCTGGCCTGAACGGTTGCCAGATATGGGTCGACTCGTTGAACCGGTCCGGAGGCGTGATGATCAGCGGGCGGCGCTATCCGGTCGAACTCCGGGCGTATGACTGCGGTTACAATGCCGACCGCGCACAAAATGGCGCGCGCCATCTGGTCGAAGAAGAAAATGTAAAGCTGCTGTTGATGCTCGGCGGCGATACGATCACCCCGATTCTGGATTATCTGAACGGACGGAAGATCCTGACATCGACATTGCTGCCCAGCGACCTGTCACCGGACACGCCGTTCTTGATTGCCCCCAGCGAGTTGCATCCGATCTACAACGTCACCGGGGTTGAATGGCTCTCCGCCAACCGGCCAAATCTGAAGACTGTCGCACTTTGCAGCCAACAAGACGCGCTTGGCCTGCCCTCTCTGGCGACCTATCGCGCGGCTTTCGGGTGTGCCGGCATGTCTCTGATCAAGGAAGTGCAGTATTCGGCGGAATCGACGGATGTCAGATCAATCGTGCAGCCGATGCTGGACGCCAACCCGGACATCCTGTGCTGGTGCACAAGCTATACGCCGATGGTTCATGCGATGACCGAATACGCCCATGCGCATGGGTTCAAAGGCCAGATCATGTCCTGCACGCTGGATCATTATGAACGCCTCGTGGCGCGCACCTCCGTCGAGTTCATGGAAGGTACGGTCTTTCAGTTTCCCGATTTCGATGATCCCTTGCTGCGCGAAAAGACGTTTTTCTTCAACCAGCCGCATGTGTTCTTCGAGGAATATAACCGCCGTTTTCCTGACAGCTGGAGCGCGGTGAGCTGGGAATATGCCGCCATTCTGGACATCTGGCATTCGGCTGTCGAAAAATGCAACAGCGTCAACTCGGTCTCGGTCCTTGCGGCGATGAAACAGCTTGGCCACGTCTCGCACGCATTCGGTCCGGCGCATTGGTGGGGGCACGATATGTTCGGAATCGACAACGCCCTTGTCGGGGATTGGCCGGTTGTCTCGATCAGCAAGGGCAAGGCCCGCGTCGTTGCCTTCGGCTCCATTCCCGACTGGCTGGCGCGTCACGGCGAAACTCTGAAGCAGGAAATGTCAGATTTGGGGCAGCTTTGGGATCAACGTCTGGTCACCGATGCCCCGCGTCCCGGCTTTATCTGCGAACCTCCGTCGGTCTGATCAGAGATTCTGCAACAGCAGCTTCTGCTCTTCGATCAAATGTAATTTGATAAACTCGACAGCACGCTCCACATCGCGCGAAGCGATGGCGTTGAACAGGACATTGTAGCGCTGCTGATAATCCAGAATCCGTTTTGGTGTCAGGTGCCGCCGCAACAGCGTTGTCCGAAACGAGGTCCGGCAAGATTCGATCGCCAGATTGTAGCACGACGCCAAAAGCGGGTTCCGCGTTCCGGTCGCGATTTTGCGGTAGAAGTTCTCTTCGCATTTGATGAATTCCAGCACATCCGTGCGCACGCCTTCGATTTCGGACATCAACCGTTCAAGGTCGCTTATGTCGCGCGGGGTCATGTTGATGACGGCAAGCCGCACCATTTCCGGCTCCAGGATGCCGCGAACGACCAGATGATCCAGCGGGCTTGTTTCAAAGGCCACCGCAATCTCCGGGCTCTCGGTCTCTGCCTCGGATTGGTAGGTCACGAAACTGCCGCTGCCGGGACGGCGATTGATTACGTCGCGGGCCTCAAGAACATCCAGCGCTTCGCGCACCGTATTGCGCGCAACGCCAAGCTCTGCGGCCAGCGCCCTTTCGGAGGGTAGCCGCGTGCCCAACGGATATTCCTCGTTTTTGATCTGTGCGAACAATCGGTCGAGCACGACCTGCACCGTCGCACCGACCGAATGGCTGGCGATGATTTGCGAGGTTATCGTCGGGGGGTTGTCGTTCATTGGTTCTGTTTCCGGTGCGGCTCCAGCGTCTGGCGCGGGACAAAATTTCGATTCCTGTTACTGGACGGGGCACCGCCAGAAGACTTCACATAGCAGGCCGGTCGGGCGGCTTGGGTGCAGAAGGTATCGGCGCGTGACGGCGCATACCAGCAAGTAATCGGTTCAAAACAGTCTATTTTGGTTCACTCCAATGTCAGATTCCTTCAATAATATTATACCACTTTAGAGCCACCCACAACTTTCAGAAAGCCAATCTGTAAATTGTTAAAATAATATTCTTGTGTGGAAAATGCTATCCTGTTAGCTTTTTTAAGAGAACCATGAAGAAATTTGGGCATGCCACCGTCAAGAGTGGGCCGGAGATCATCCGGAAATTGGCCTGAAATTGGTTTCTTCGCAAACCGCACTGATTGCGGCAACCAACAGGAGAGATTGATGTTTCCCAAGGGATTGAAAAACGGCTTTTCGCGCCGCACCTTTCTTAAGTCTACGGCCGCAACAGCACTCAGCGCGGGCCTACCGTCCATTGCGCTCGCTGCCGGCGAAACGGTCAAGATCGGCTTTCTTGCACCTTTGACGGGGGCGACCGCCGCATGGGGCGCGCCAGGTCTAAGCGGGTGCGAAATCTGGGCCGAGAAGGTCAACGCTGCTGGTGGCATCAAAATTGGTGACGACAGTCACCACATCGAATTTGTCGCCTATGACAACGAATATGACCCGGCAAAAGCCCGCACAGGTGCCACCAAACTCATCCGCGAAGACGGCGTGAAATTCGTGATGATGCTGGGCGGTGACACATGGCCGGGCGTTCAGCCCGTCGCGGACCGGACCGGCATGCTTTTCTCGACGCTGCTTCCGTCTGATCTCTCGCCCGATACCGAAACGCTTCTTGCCCCGACCGAGGTTCATCCGATCTATCTGGTGACGGGCGTGCAATGGCTGGCAGAAAACAAGCCGGAACTGAAAACGGCCGTGATGTGCGCGCAGGACGATGCGCTTGGCCTGCCTTCGGTAGCAACCTATCTTGCCGCATTCGAGGCCGCAGGCATCGAGATGCAGGATGAGCCACTTCTCTTTGATCCGGCGACCACTGATTTTGCGCCGATCGTCACGCGGCTGCTGTCAACCAGCCCAGACATTGTCTGCCTTGACACCTGCTATTCCGACTATGTGCATCCGATCTGCGAACAACTGTTCCAGCAGGGCTATAAAGGCCAGATCATTTCGGCAACGGCAGATTTCTACGACCAGATGATTGCCAAGACGTCCAAGGAGTTCATGGAAGGGTTCATCTTCCAGTTCCCGGATTTCGACGATCCGGCCCTGAATGCCGACAACATCAACTTCAAGGATGCCAACGGGTTCTATGCTGAATACAACAAGCGGTTCCCCGGTCAGTGGGGCGCTGTAAGCTGGGAATATGCGGCAATCATGGAGCTGTGGAAAGACGCGGCGGAAAAGGCCGGGTCGGTAGAACCCGACGCCGTGCTGGCCGCGATGACAGAAGGCGGCAAGGGCAAGCACGCTTTCGGCGACGCCGACTGGTGGGGCGAAGAGATGTTCGGCATCAACAACGCGCTGGTTGGTGACTGGCCGGTTGTCGTGATCGAAGATGGCAAAGCGGTCATCAAAGGGTTCAAGTCGATCCCCGACTGGTACGACCAGCACGGCGATCTGCTGATCAAGCATATGTCTGCCTATGATCAGATGTGGAATCAGCGCAGCTGAGCCTCTTTCCCGGATACCCGCAGCGACGGTGCTGACCGCGCTGCGGGAACCCTGCAAAAAATGAGTATTCGTGATGTTTGAACTTCTGGCCCAGACCGGCCTGAACGCCGCCTATGCTGCGTCCTATATTTCGCTTGTGGCCGTCGGGCTGGTCCTGATCTTTGGCGTCATGGGCGTGATCAACTTTGCACATGGCGAGCTGTTCATGGCCGGCTCTTACGTTGTTGTCGCCCTTTATGCCGATAGAATGGTTCCTTTTTTTGTGGCCGTGGTGGCAGGTCTGATATTTGTCGGCATTCTCGGGCTCATCATGGAGCGCGCGCTGTTTCGGCCCTTGCGCGACAATCCGTTGGGCGGACTTGTGGCCTCGATCGGCTTTCTGCTGATCCTGCAAGCCCTCGCAGTGCTGGGTTTCGGTGTACGGATGGAATATGTTCCGCCCCTCACCCAGGATGTCATCGTTTTCGCTGACAAGATCAGCATACCCGTCGCGCGCCTGTATGTGATCATTGCCGCGGTCGTGATGCTTTCGGCGCTGTGGTATTTCCTCAAGCGCACCCGCTTTGGCTGGGCGCTACGCGCCTCGGCGCAGGATCCCGAAGCTGCCGCGCTGCAAGGCATATCTGTCACGCAGACAGCGATGATTGCAATGTTCATCGGCGCGGGATTTGCCGGGCTGGCCGGGGCGCTGACCGCGCCGCTGGTTTCGGTAAACCCGCATATGGGGCACACCATCATCGTCACAGCGTTCATCGTCATCATCGTGGGCGGTGTCGGATCTCTGGAAGGGGCGGTGGTGGCTTCGGTCGTCTATGCCTTCGTGCACACTTTCGTGACAACCTTCTATGACGGCGTTTTGGCGGATATCACCGGGCTTTCCCTGATGCTGATCGTGCTGATCGTCAAACCCACAGGCCTGTTCGGGAGTGCGGATCGTGCGTAATCTCCTTATCTGGGCCGTCGTAGCCGTCGCATTGATCATCCTGCCCAATCTGGTCAGCTTTTCGCAGCAGGAAGTGCTGGTATTCCTGACGATCAATATCCTTGTCGTGGCCTCTTACCGGTTGCTGACGCTGACTGGTGAATGGTCGCTTGGCCATGTCGTCATCATGGGCGTTGGTGCCTATGCTTCGGCGCTGGTGACAAAGGAATTGGGCCTTTGGGTGCCGTTGGGCATTCTGGTGGGCGGCGCTTCGGCGGCATTCATCGCCTTTTTGCTCAGCTATCCGCTGTTCCGGATGAAGGGCTTCTATTTTCTGATCGGCAGTTTCGCGGCGGGCGAGATCATCCGCCTCTTGTGGAAGCGCTTTCGTGATCCGTTCGGCGGTGCCAAAGGGATCAAGGGCATTGATCCCATGCCGGACTTTTCCATTGGCATCTACCAGTTCGATTTCTTCGAGCCGGTCAGCTACTTCTACTTCTCCGCTGTCGTGGTCGCGCTGTGCCTGTGGATCCTGTGGCGGATCGAGAAATCGCCGGTCGGCCTTACCTTTCACGCCGTTCATTGGCAGGACAAACTTGCACAGGCATCCGGCGTGAACCTGCGCAGCTACCGCACGCTGGCCTTCGTGATCGCCAGCGGGTTTGCAGGGATCGCCGGCGCACTGCTTGCGCATTACATCGGCACGATCAACCCCAACAGCTTTGATGTCGAGGTGATGGTGTTCGTTCTGACCTGGGCCATTGTCGGCGGCACAGGCACATTTTACGGCCCGATCCTGGGATGTATCGTCCTGACCATCCTGAACGAAATCGTGCTGCGCGAGCTTGGCCTCGAACAGACGCGGCCGCTGATCTACGGCCTGATCCTGATCCTGTCGATCCTGTTCATGCCGAACGGGTTGGAGAGCATCGTGCAGAAATTCACCCGTCGAAAGGAAGCCAAATGACCTCCCTTCTCGAAGTGCAGAACCTCACCATGCGGTTCGGCGGCCTGACGGCCGTCGACGGCCTGAACTTCAAGGTCGAAAAGGGCCACATTCACGGTCTGATCGGACCGAACGGTGCCGGCAAAACCACAACCTTCAACATGATCTCGGGCTTTTATACGCCAAGCGACGGCAAGGTTTTGCTGAACGGCGAGGAAATCTCGGGCCTGCCCATGCACCACGTCGCCAACCGTGGCATCGTGCGCACCTTCCAGCATTCGACGCTTTTTGGCGAACTTTCGGTGCTGGACAATGCGCTGGTCGGCACGCATATGACCTTCCGGCCAAACATCTTTGCAGCCATCCTGGGCCTTGACGGCGCAGCCCGGCGGAATGCGCTTGACCGGGCCAGGTCGTCGCTGGAGTTTTTCGGCCTGGGCGGTCTTGAAAACGAGCTTGCGGGCGATCTGTCGCACGGGCATCAACGCGCGCTTGGCATGGCGGTGGCCTATGCCTCGCGCCCCGACCTGATCCTGCTGGATGAGCCTTTTACCGGGATGAACCCCGAAGAGACCCGACAGATGATGGAACTGATGCGCCGTCTATGCGCCGAAGGGACAACGATCCTGCTGGTGGAACATGACATGCAGGCGATCATGGGCCTGTGCGACAACATCACCTGTATGAGTTTCGGAAAATTCCTGGCCGAAGGCGGACCGTCCGAGATCCGCAATCATCCCGACGTTATCGAAGCCTACCTGGGAGGCGCGCGCCATGTTGCTTGAACTGCGCGACATAAGTGTGAATTACGGTAAGATTTCCGCAATCCGCAATATCTCGATTGGCGTTCCCGAAGGTCAGATCGTGACGATCATCGGCGGCAACGGGGCGGGCAAGACGACCACGCTGCGGGCAATGTCCGGAATGCTGCCGCTTCACTCGGGTGAAATCCACTTTGATGGAAAACGCATCGACGGGATGGCCTCGCACAAGATCGTCGCGAACGGCATCGCGCATGTGCCCGAAGGCCGCCGCATCTTTCCCGACATGACGGTCGAGGAAAACCTGCGCACGGGTGCGTTTCTGCGCAAAGATCGCGACAAGATCGAAGCCGACCTTGAGGATGTCTTCAAGCGGTTTGAACGGCTGCGCGAACGGCGGCGGCAGCGGGCGCAAACCATGTCCGGGGGTGAGCAGCAAATGCTTGCGATCGGGCGGGCGCTGATGTCTGACCCGCGCATTTTGCTGATGGACGAACCGTCCATGGGTCTTGCCCCCGTGATCGTCGAGGAAATCGCACAGATCATCGAAGAGATAAACGCGCGCGGGCTTTCGGTGGTATTGGTCGAACAGAATGCTGTGTTGGCGCTGGAATTGGCAAACCATGCTTATGTTCTGGAATCCGGCAATATGGCGCTAGAGGGACCGGCGGGGGATTTGCATGACAACGAACACGTTCGGGCGGCGTATCTGGGGCTTTGATCGCAGCGATGCCGAGATGAGGATGGCGCGCGCGGCTGGCTGGTCGCGCGCCGATCTGGTCTGGGAACGGTTGCTTGAGGCGGGAAATATCGCCTGGGCGGAGGACGCGCGGGCCAAAGCTGCAAGCCGCTTTCGTCAGGCCGATCTGTTGGCGCGCCTGTGTTTTGACCGGAACGATCTGCGGCGCGCGACATGCCACGCAAACCTGTCACTGCTTGCCATGGCCGGGAACAAGCCACGCCGTGCCGCGCGCCATCAGGCCCGCGCCTTGCATATCTGGAAAACCGCCGCCGGACAGATCGCAGCGATGAAAGTCGCACCTCGCTCGCGCAGTTCGCTGTTTCATCTGCGGCTGGAGGCCAAACACCGCGACACGTTTCACGACAACATGCGCAAACGGTTCACCAATTTTGCCGCCGAAACCGAAGAGACTTTGCGTCTTTTGACCGCCCCTGCCCCGTCAAGGCATCGCCATTTCGGACGTTGGCGCGGCGAAAGACCGAACGTCTATGACGACACCCGCAAGATCATGGGTGCTTGCCTGCTGATTATCGACCGGGCCTGACAAACGCGAAAGCCCCGAAGCCTGGTCGGCCTCGGGGCTTTTTAGTGGGCGCGTTTTACTCTCAGTCGTAATTGCCCTTCACGCGCTCTTTCTTCGGGTCGAAATGCGGGAACGGCACGATGGTGGCTTTCAGGCGCTTCTGTTCGCCATCCAACTGACCCACTTCGATCTGTGTCCCGATTTCCGCGTGTGCAACGTCGATCCGCGCCAACGCAATGACTTTGCCGAGAACCGGCGATTTCATGGCCGATGTGATTTCGCCGATCTGGGGCTTTCCGACGCGAACGCAGTCACCGGGAACGGGTACAATACCGCCTTCCAGATCCAGTCCGACCAGTTTCCGCGACGGTGTCGCCTTGCGACGCTCCAACGCGGCGCGACCGATGAAGTCATCCGTCTTGCTTTTCAGCGGAACGGTAAATCCAATGCCGGCTTCCATCGGGTCGGTCTGTTCGTCGAATTCGGAACCGGCAAAGATCAGCCCGGCCTCGATCCGCAGCATGTCCAGCGCGGCCAGACCCAGCGGGATCATGCCCATCGGTTCGCCGACCTTCCAGATTGCGTCGAACACCTCTGTCGCGTCCTTGGGATGGCAGAACACCTCGTATCCGAGTTCGCCGGAATAGCCGGTGCGGCTGACCACAACGGACGGGCCGTTGAATTCATGCAGGCGCCCGATCGTCAACCGGAACCATGCCAGTTCCTCGACGGTTGCCTGCTGCGGCGGTGTCCAGATCACCTGCTTGAGAATGTCACGCGATAGCGGGCCCTGAACCGCGATGTTGCAAAGATGGTCCGTGGAGGCCCGCACCCACGCGTTCAAGCCACGCTCGACCGCCTGCTTGCGCAGCCACAGACCGGATTGGTCGTTGCCGCCGATCCAGCGAAAGTTCGTTTCGCCCAGACGGTAAACCGTGCCGTCGTCGATCATGCCGCCATGTTCATAACACATCGCGGTATAGACAATCCCGCCGACCGACAGTTTCTTGATGTCGCGGGTGACGCAAAGCTGCATCAGCTCTTCGGCATCCGGGCCAGTGACTTCGTATTTGCGCAGCGGCGACAAATCCATCACCACGGCTTTTTCGCGCGCGGCCCAATATTCGGCAATGGCACCGTGATTGGTCATCTGGTTTGGCAACCAGTACCCCTGATATTCAGTGAAATCGCGCGTATGGCGCGCAAAAGACTCGTGAAATCCTGTCTTCTTGGTCTCTTCCATATCCGCCTCCGGAGTCTTTCGCCAACCGATAGAGCGGCTGAATTCGTTGCTTTTTTCGTAAGTACGGACCTGAATATCCGTGGGGTTCCAACCATTTGCCGGGTCCACATCACATGGACAGGCCGTCGAAATGCAGACCAGATCGGTCAGCGCGCGCAACAACACGTAATCCCCCGGACGTGAATACGGGTCATTCATGCTGATCGCATTCGTATCGTCCAGCATCGTGTTGAAGAAGAAGTTGATCGCGGGCCAGCCGCCGCGCGGCCGCACGTCATATTGCGCCAGTTCGATGTTCATATTGTCTGAACAGTTGACGTGACCCGGATAGCCGAGGTCTTCGTAGTAACGCGCGGTACAGGACAGGCCGAACGTGTCGTGCCGCCCGACAGTATCGCGGACAATTTCTACGATCCGCTCCTGATCGGAGTTGAAGTATTTGGCGAACAGCCCAGGCTCAGGATAGAGCGACCCCACCATCGAGCGTGTTGTGGTCGGGTCGATTTCACGTTCCAGCCCGCGGTCCAGCGCGCGATGCGAAAACGCCTGAAAATCCGAACATTCCCGGCCCTGTACATCCAGAACCTGGATGTACTGACCAGCGCGCACTTCATAAGCCTTCGCTTCGCCCGGCAGAATGTTGAAATCCAGCAGCGGATCGGCCAGCGGTTCGGGCGGCAACAAGCCGCCTTTCACCTCGCCCGGATCGGCGCGTTTCACATAAAGCGCGACTTCGGTCGGTGCCCATTGTTCATGCGGCTCCATCGGTGCGCCGGGTGCGCAGACGATCAGCAGGCCATCGGACGTGGCTGTAAATGTCTGGTAATCGCCCGCATGGGACCCGTCTGCGAAAACCACTGTGCCGTCGGCCTTGGCAATGTCGAATCCGGCCGCCTCAAGCGCCTTTACAACCTTGGCACCAGAAGGGTCGCCCAGCAACGCCGCCTTCAGACCGGCAGGATCCCGCCCGCCTTTTGCACCGATCATTCCGGCATCCGAACTGCCGTCCGGAGAAAAGAAGACCAACTCAACCGGTTGCAGGCCTTCACGGTCCTGTACGGTGATCTCGTCCCCTTTCAATATTCTGACCGCGCGGCTACCTCCGCCGGGCACCGGATGTCGCTCCACTCCATGCGGCAGGATGGGCAGTCCGGGTGTCACCACGCCGGCACGTTCATAAGGGGTTTGGAAAATCGGCTTGATAGTCATGTTCATGGAAGTCATCCCACTCGGCATTGGCGGAAGTGAACGTTTCAGGCCCTCTAGGCGTGAAATGGCGTAGATTTTCGATCCGTCCGAGTCTGCCTCGAACTGGATCTCATACTGCCTCTGAATCTGCTTTTCTTCGAATGTTATTTTGATATTCTCTGCCCGCATTAATTAGCGCCAGATATACGTTGGCGGCAGCCCTCTGGATGTTAGTCAAGAACGTCGCAACCCCCAACGAAACGGTGGTCGGAAGATGAAAAAAGGCAACCCCGCACTGCCGCCGCTGGACTATCTGCTGGCGTTCGAAGCAGCGGCGGAACACATGAGTTTCGTCGGCGCATCCAGCAAACTGAACATCAGCGAAACCGCGATCAGTCGGAAAGTGCGGCTGCTTGAATATCACTATAATGTGCCATTGTTCATGCGCGGCCACCGATCCATCCATCTGACGCCACAGGGCGAACGGTTCTTGAACCTGATAAAGCCCGCCTTGCAAAGCTTGCGTGACACGTCGCGGCGCATCGTGTCGGAAGACCAGATCAAATCCGTCACACTGGCGGCGACGAATTCGGTCGCGGCGCTTTGGCTTATGCCGCGCCTACAGGTATTCCGTCGCGACAACCGAAGCATCAAGATCAAGCTTGTTGCCTCGGACGACGATTCGGAATGTCTGAGCGATACCGTGGATCTGGCAATCCTGCGCGGAAATGCTGAATGGCCAAGCCATGAGGCGCAACATTTATTTGGAGAAACCGTTTTCCCGGTCTGCTCGCCTGACTATCTTGCCGCCAATCCGTCAGCATCAAGTCTTGCAGCGTTAGGCGAGCAGGACCTGATAGAAGTGAGTTCGGAACACAAGGAATGGATGAACTGGAAATCCTGGGTGTCCGAAGTCGACGCCAGCGGGAGCGAACCGGAACAGGCTGCGCTTTTCAACACATATCCGCTGGCAATACAGGCCGCAGTAGATGGGCTGGGATTGGCACTTGGCTGGGGCCATCTTGTCGACGGACATCTTGAAAAAGGCACGCTGGTGCGCCCGATGGGTGATTTGCGGGTGCGGACCAATGAAGGATATTACCTGCTTCGTCCCAAGAAAAGGGAACGGTTCGACGAATGTCAGATCGTCGAAAAATGGCTGACCGATGTCGCAGCGGCCTTGCCCAGCTATGCGGACTGACAGCACAGAAATCTGACAAATGTCGGATTTGAACAGGTGTACGTCCGATCAGAACCTTAACATTTCAGCTGAACGGCTCAATATCGTGTCTCAAATGAATGAGGTCGTTCCATGCGGTATTCGGGTCTACGAGTCATCAAGGAAGCTTTGACAGGGCACAAGGGCTGGAAGCCCGCGTGGCGAGATCCTGAGCCTCAGTCTTCCTATGACTACATCATCATCGGTGGCGGAGGCCACGGGCTGGCCACTGCCTACTATCTGGCCAAGGAATATGGCAAAAGCCGGATTGCTGTTCTTGAGAAAGGCTGGATCGGTGGCGGCAATGTGGGCCGCAACACCACGATTATCCGGTCGAATTACCTGCTGGATGGCAACGAGCCATTTTATGAATACTCGCTGAAACTCTGGGAAGGGCTGGAGCAGGAACTGAACTACAACGCGATGGTCAGCCAGCGCGGGATTCTCAACCTGATCCACACCGATGCACAGCGCGATGCCTTCACCCGGCGCGGCAATGCGATGATCCTGAACGGCGCCGACGCCGAGATGCTCAGCGTCGATCAGATCAAGGCGCGGTATCCGTTCCTGAACTTCGACGACGCGCGCTTCCCGATCAAGGGCGGTCTGGCACAGCATCGTGGCGGCACCGTGCGCCATGACGCCGTGGCCTGGGGCTATGCGCGCGCCGCCGACAGTCTTGGCGTCGATATCATCCAGAACTGTGAAGTGACCGGCTTTCGCATCGAGAATGGCAGTTGCCTGGGCGTCGAGACCTCGCGCGGGTTCATTGGTGGCACCAAGGTTGCCAGCTGCGTCGCGGGATCGTCGTCCCGGCTGATGTCGAAGGCGAATATGCGGCTGCCCATCGAAAGCACCGTGTTGCAGGCCTTTGTGACAGAAGGTCTGAAACCGGTCCTGCCCGGCGTCATCACCTACGGGGCGGGCCATTTCTACTGCAGCCAGTCCGACAAGGGCGGGCTGGTCTTCGGCGGCGATCCAGACGGCTACAACAGCTACGCGCAGCGCGGCAATCTGCCCGTGGTCGAGGATGTCTGCGAAAGCGGCATGGCCTTGATCCCGGCCCTTGGCCGCGCGCGATTGTTGCGGATGTGGGGCGGCATCATGGACATGTCGATGGACGGCTCCCCTATCATCGACCGCACCGACATCAACGGGCTCTATTTCAACGGCGGCTGGTGCTACGGCGGCTTCAAGGCAACGCCGGCATCGGGCATGTGCTACGCCCACCTTCTGGCCACCGACGCCCCGCATGAATTCGCCACCGCATATCGTTTTGATCGGTTCCGCCGCGGATACATGATCGACGAAAAAGGTATGGGCGCACAGCCCAACCTGCATTGAGGAGCCGACAGACATGATTATCAATCACCCGCTTCTTGGCCCCCGCGACGCGCAGGAATTCACGTTTCTTGGCGATGCCTCGCTGATCGACCGACCCGATTGGGAGGCAGAGGATGCAGCGGAACAGTTCTACGAATACGCGTATCTGCGCGACAATCCGGCCGGGCTGCACCGCGAGCTGTGGTTCCATGAGACAGGCGACCGATCATGGCTTGTGGTCACACGCAACACGCTGACGCACGAGATTACGAGCGTCGAAATGGCCTCCGATGTGGCCCGCAGCAAGGGGCGCAGCAAATGAGCGACAACAAACAGACGAATCGCCTGACCGGCGGCCAGATCGATACTTCGCGGTCTCTGAAATTCAGCTTTGACGGCAAAAGCTATGCGGGTCATCCCGGTGATACGCTTGCCTCTGCGCTGCTGGCCAACAATGTCCGGCTGATGGGCCGGTCGTTCAAGTATCACCGTCCGCGCGGCGTGCTGGGGTCCGGCAGTGAAGAACCCAACGCGCTGGTCGAGCTGCGCAGCGGCGCACGGCAAGAGCCGAACACGCGCGCGACCACGGCGGAACTTTTTGACGGGCTGGAGGCGAAAAGCCAGAACCGCTTTCCGTCGCTGAAATTCGACGCCATGGCGATCAATGATCGGTTTTCGAATTTTCTGACTGCCGGTTTCTACTACAAAACGTTCATGTGGCCGGCCGCTTTCTGGGAAAAGCTGTATGAGCCGATCATCCGCAAGGCCGCAGGGCTTGGTTCACTGTCGTTGCAGGAAGATCCAGATGAATATGACAAGGGTTTTCTGCACTGTGATCTGCTGATCATCGGCGGCGGACCTGCGGGGCTTGCTGCGGCTCTGCGCTCGGGACGTGCCGGGGCGCAGGTGATCCTTGCCGACGAAGATTTCGTCTTTGGCGGCCGCCTGAATGCCGAAACCTACGAGATCGGTGACCAGTCCGGACAGGCATGGACCGCAGCCGCCATCGCGGAACTGGAGGCGATGCCGAATGTGCGCTGCATGGCGCGCACCAGCGTGCTGGGCGCGTTTGACCACGGCATTTACAGCGCGGTGGAGCGTGTCAGCGATCACCTCGCCGTGCCGCCCAAGGGCAAGCCGCGACAGATCCTGTGGCGCATCTATTCCAAGCGGGCATTGGTCTGCGCGGGGGCGATCGAACGTCCGATCGCGTTCGAAAACAATGACCGCCCCGGCATCATGCTGGCAAGCGCCATGCGCGCCTATGCCAATCGCTGGGCCGTGACCGCAGCGCCGCGTGTGGCCGTCTTCACCAATAACGATGACGGGCACCGCACCGCGGTCGATCTGTTGGCCAAGGGCGTCAAGGTCACAGCCGTGATCGACACCCGCACGGATGCCCCGCGCATCGCTGATTGCGAGTTGCTGGCGGGTGCGCAGGTCATTGATACCGCGGGACGTCTGGGCCTGAACTATGTCAAGATCCAGCAGGCCGACGGCAGCGAACGCACCATCGAATGTGGCGCGCTTGGTGTGTCGGGCGGATGGAACCCCAATGTTCACATGACTTGCCATCAGCGCGGCCGTCCTGTGTGGAATGACGCAATCGCCGCATTCGTGCCGGGCGACACCGGCACGCCGGGAATGTCCGTCGCCGGCGCGGCGCAAGGTGACTTTTCAACCGCGGCCGCCTTGCAGACCGGCAGCGACAAGGCTGCCGCCGCTTTGCACGAACTGGGCATTGATGCACCCGCTATCGACCTGCCCCAGGCCGAGGATACGCCAGTAAATCTGCAACCGTTCTGGTATGTCAAACACGGCAAGGGCCGCGCGTGGCTGGACCAGCAGAACGATGTGACCGTCAAGGACGTCAAGCTGGCGCATCAGGAAAACTTCCGCTCTGTCGAACATCTCAAGCGCTATACGACGCTGGGCATGGCCACGGATCAGGGCAAGACCTCCAATATGGGCGGCCTTGCAATCATGGCGGAACTTGCGGGCAAATCCATCCCCGAGGTCGGCACGACCATGTTCCGCCCACCCTATACGCCCGTCCCGATGGGCACGATGGGTGGCCGCGCGCGCGGCAAGCATTTCCACCCCGTCCGCGAGACACCAAGCCACAAGTATTCCACCGAGAACAACGCAACCTTTGTCGAAGTCGGCAACTGGCTACGCGCGCAATGGTTTACCAAACCCGGTGAAACCCATTGGCGGGAAACTGTCGATCGCGAAGTCAATGCGGTGCGCGGATCGGTTGGTGTCTGCGACGTGACCACTTTGGGTAAAATCGACATCCAGGGCACTGACGCGGCGCAGTTTCTGAACAAGGTCTATGCCAACGCATTCGCCAAACTGGCCGTCGGCAAGACGCGCTACGGGCTGATGCTGCGCGAGGACGGCATTGCGATGGATGACGGCACCACCGCCCGCCTGGCCGAAGATCAGTTCGTGATGACGACGACCACAGCCAACGCGGTCAATGTCTACCGGCATCTTGAATTTGTTCGCCAATGTCTGTTCCCGGACATGGACGTGCAACTGATCTCGACGACCGAGGCCTGGGCACAATATGCCGTGGCAGGGCCGAATTCCCGCAAGCTGTTGCAAAAGATCGTGGACCCTGAATTCGACATTTCCAACGAAGGGTTCGAATTCATGGCCTGCCGCGAGATCACCGTCTGCGGTGGCCTGCGCGCGCGCCTGTTCCGGATCTCTTTTTCCGGCGAACTTGCGTATGAAATCGCCGTCCCGACACGTTATGGCGATGCGCTGTTCCGCAAGATCATGGAGGCGGGCCAAGAATTCGATGTCGTGCCATACGGCACCGAGGCTCTTGGCGTGATGCGTATCGAAAAAGGCCATGCCGCAGGCAATGAGCTGAACGGCACGACCACGGCACTGAACCTTGGTATGGGCCGCATGGTGTCCAAGAAGAAAGATAGCATCGGATCCACCTTGTCAGAACGCGAAGGCCTGAATCAGCCGGATGCACTGATGCTGGTCGGGTTCAAGCCAGTCAACAACGCAGACAAGGTCACGGCCGGCGGTCACCTGATGACAAAGGGCACGCCGAAGGATGCCGAACATGATCAGGGTTATATCACCTCCGCTGCCTTCTCTCCGAGCCTTAATTCGTCCATCGGGCTTGGCTTTCTCAAGGATGGTGGCAACCGTCTTGGCGAGGTCATGATCCTTACGACACCGCTGACAGGGGCTGATGTCGAGGTTGAAGTCGTCAGCGCCCATTTCGTCGATCCCGAAGGAGAACGGCTCCGTGCATGATTTGAAACCGCTCACACCGCTTGGCAGCACCACTGCGCAAATCGACAGATTCGCCGGGTTGACCATCTCCGAATGTCCCGATTGGGCGCTGGCATCCCTTGCCGCCCGACGCGGACGCGAGCAAGACACCGCGACCGCTGCGCAAAACCTGCTTGGCGCGTCATTGCCCGATGTCGCCGCCTCTGCGACGAGCGGTGATTTCACCGCGTTCTGGACCGGACCGCAGCAATGGATGATCGAGGCGCCGCATGACCGCCACGAAGAACTGGCAGCAGAGGTCAAATCTGCTGTTGGCGACGCGGCGTCGGTCACCGAACAGACCGATGGCTGGTGCCGATTCGACCTTGAAGGAACGCGCTGCCACGACGTTCTGGAACGTTTGTGCAACGCGGATACCCGTGCAATGACACAAGGTCAGGTCACGCGAACACGGCTGGAACATCTGGGATGTTTTCTGATCTGCCGCACGAAAGACGCGCATTTCAGCGTGATCGGTCCGCGTTCATCGGCAGGTTCGATTCATCATGCCCTGACCGTCGCTGCGGCCAGTGCTATTTGAACGGGGTCACAGTCAACGGCACCCGCGTTAGGTCGAAGGAATCGAGACGTTGTTCTCGACCCGGAACATATTGATGGTCTTTCGATCTTCGCGGGGACTGATGCCGAACGCATCCCGGTAATGGCGCGTCATTGGTGCGGCGCTGACATAGCCGACCGCGTTTGCAATTTCCGACATCGTGTCGCGGGAATACAGCACAAGTTGCCGGGCAGCCTTCATTCGCAGCGCGCGATAATAATGCGACGGGCTTTGGCCAGTGGTCTGCTTGAACACGCGCTCAAGCTGACGGGTCGAAACACCAACTGCCTGCGCAACATCGTCCAGCCCGACCGGGTCCTGAATATGCTCGGCAAATATCTCCACAGCTTGCGCCACGGCGGGGGGCAACATATCGGATGTGCTTTGCTTTCCGACAGTCGGAATTTTCTGCCGAACCCCTGCCCCACGCACAAGCGGATGCTGGAACCAGCAGGCCACTTCGGTTGTAACCTCTTCGCCAAGCCGTTCTTCGATCAGATGCAACATCAGATCGAACGCTGCGGCCGATCCTGAAACGGTCAGACGCCCCCGATCTATATTGATCACGTCGTCGGTCATGACATGGTCAGGAAACTCGGCAGCGAATGCCGCTTCGTAGCACCAGTGAACGCTACATTTGTAGCCCGATAAAAGCCCCGAACGTGCCAGAGGGAAAACGCCTCCGCTGATACTGCCCATATGCACGCCATGGCGTGCCAGACGCCGCAAGTGGCCATCTGATGCCTTTTTATCCACGAACCGTGATTGCGGGCTGCTGAGCAGGAAGAGGAAATCCAAGTCCGCCGCCTGGTCCAATGAGGAGTCCGGGTCAAACCCGACATCCGCACTTGACGACACCCGAGACCCTGTCTCGGAAAATAGTAGCCAGGAAAAGGCCTTTTCTCCCGCGATTTCATTCGCGGCTCGCAACGGTTCTATTGCAGATGTCAGACAGGCCATCGGAAAACCGGGATAGATCAAGAACCCCAATGACGTTGATTTGTTGGTACCATTCATGGCTGCTACCTGTGTGCATAATGCCAGCGCAATCTATTGTGCGCCGGTCTGCGGTTGAAGCAGATTCCCTTCAACTATATGTTACGTTGAAGGGATTGAAGGTAAAGGCGATACATAATGAAGAAGGCGAAGAGCGAGGCCGACAGGTCGTCAAAAGTATTGTCTCAAAACCCCCATAAGGTCGGCGGCGAACGAGAAAAAGTTCTTGAAGTCGCCATCGGCAAAGAAGTCAGAGCCTTTCGTCGACAGCAAAATATGACGGTATTCGAACTTGCCGAAGCAACAGGCCTTTCGATCGGCATGTTGTCCAAGATCGAAAACGGCAATACGTCGCCGTCGCTGACCACGTTACAGGCCTTGTCCCATGCGCTTAGCGCGCCGTTGACTTCGTTCTTCCGCGGATTTGAAGAAAGCCGAAGCGCGGTTTTGACCAAAGCCGGTGAAGGCGCAGAAATATCGCGCCGTGGCACACGCGCAGGGCATCAGTACAATCTACTGGGTCATATCGGCTCGAATGCCAGCGGTGTGGTGGTCGAACCCTACCTGATCACATTGTCAGAAGAATCCGATATTTTTCCGGTCTTTCAGCATGACGGAATTGAGACGATATACATGCTGGAAGGTGAAATCGACTATCGGCATGGCAACGACCTTTATCCGCTAAGGCCCGGTGATACGCTGTTTTTTGATGCCGATGCCCCACATGGCCCGGAAGTGCTGGCAAAGCTGCCGGCACGCTATCTTTCGATTATCGCCTATCCGCAATCAAGCTGAAGCGCTTGTCGCCTTTGTGATATGGAATCGGGCCTGGTGAGCACCATCGCGAAATAGAGCACCAGTCAAGCTGACGATAACGAAAGCGAAGATGTCCTCTGTGCGGGATTGCCACGCGCGTTGCGGACAATCCCCGACAACACCGGCATTTACCGCGGCAGGCAACCCAGCCGCGGAACTGTGCAATCGCCCTAGTCCGGCCAGACGCCATCCGATGTGGGTGCGCCATCATCGAACTTCGACAGGTAGTCGACAATGAGCGGGCGGTTGTCGATGAAGCCTTTATAGGTGGCCAGTTCTTCCGGAACATCGCGGATGACACGATGCAGGCGACGGCCCCATTTGGGAATGGTGACCAGGTCTTCCAGCGAAATCAGATAGCACCGGATCGGAAAAACCATCCCGTTTGAACGCGGGAGCCGAAAAAAGGTCTGCAATTCAACCCGCAGATATTGTTTCTGGCCAACATTTTCTGGTGTCAGCGTCGTCTTCTGCACACCCCATTTATGATAGTTTTCCGGGCTGGTATCGAGCAGCGGATTGACCGTCATCGTCCAGTTCAGGCGCCGCGCCGGCATCCCCTGCTGGATGTTCAGCAGGAACTTCAGCGCCCGCTTGAAAACCCCCATCTCGGCTGCGAGTGGCACGGGCGCGTGCCATTCGAAGAAATTCATCCCGATGTCGAAATCCAGCGACCAATCGGCCTGGGTCGTGACCGTGCCGGCATCCATCCACAGGTTTTCATCCCGCTGGTCCAGCAAGGCGAAATCGCCCTGAGTCTGGCGGGTGATATACTCCATCGGCCCATAAGGCAGCGTCGATTCGTCCATGAAAACGAACTTCTGCTCGATTCCCAAAGGCTTGTTGATCCAGTGCCAGTTGTTGCCATCACGGTGTAGCTCGAACAGGTCCGGATAATCCTCGGATTTCGAGACCATGATCAGTTCAAGCAAGTCCCAGCCTGCCAGCGTCATATGCGGCAGGGACTGGCAGCGCAGCGGATCCTCGTCCAGCACAAGTGCCCGGTCTTTCATCTCCGAGATGTAATGTTCATCCACGTCAAAGCGCTTTTCATAGATGCTGCCCTCTGGGCCGCCTTGATGCTGCTCCATATTGACCGAATACATGTAACTGTCTTCATGGAACGGGAACGGAAAGCGTTTGATCGCCCGCTCGGAGTTCGTGAAAGTGTAATCGTCGCGGAATGTTTCGTCGTTGAATTGAATGGTCATCGCGGTCTCTCCCTATCGGTCCAACACGATAATCCTGCCCTCGAATCTGCTGACGCAGGGCATGATTTTCTTGCCGCTCTCCTTTTCGTCGTCCTCAAGCCAGTGATCCCTGTGCAGGATCTCTCCATCGGCTTCCAGAACGTCCGTTTCACATTGCCCGCATGCACCGCCGCGGCACAGATACGGCGCATCGACACCGGCAGCTTCAATCGCTTCAAGCAAGCTCTGGTGTTCGCCGACTTCGAACTCCAGGTCGGACTTCGCCAGTTTCACCGTGAACGGCTTGCCAGATTGCGGGGCGAGGAATTCTTCGTAATGCACCGCTTCGCGCGGCCAACCCAGACGCTCTGCCGTGTCGCGCACCCAGTTGATCATGCCTTTGGGGCCACAAATGTAGATATGCGTACCCAGGGGCTGGCCATCCAACAGGTTTTCCAGATCAAGGGCTTGCCCGTCATCGTCGAAATAGACATGCACATTGTTGGGATGCGCCGTCGTCAGATCGTCGACATATGATCCCAACGCCTGATTGCGACAGGCATAGTGCAGCTCGAAGCGCCCGTTGGTGGCAGAAAGTTGTTTGATCTGTGCCAGAAACGGGGTGATCCCGATGCCGCCCGCGATCATCAGATGCTTGTGCGCGCGCAGGTCCAGCGCGAACAGGTTGACCGGATAGCTGATCACCATCTCATCGCCGATCCGCACATTCTTATGCAGGAAAAGCGACCCGCCCCGCCCGGCATCGTCCCGCCGCACCGAGATGGTATAGGCATGACGGTCTGCCGGGTCCGACATCAGGGAATAGGGGTTCAGGCGGGTTGTTTCGCCATCCTTCATCTCGATCACGGTATGTGCCCCGCCCGAGAATGTCGGTAGCAATCCGCCATCCGCGCGCTCGAACTTGAACCGCGTGACCAGCTCATTAAGCGGTACGATGTCGGTGACAACGACGTCAATCTTGTTGGTTCCGGCGCTCATGAGTACAACTCCCGCTTTGGAGGCACGTTGCCTGGGTCTTCGGCATCAACACAAACGCCCTGGAACGCAGCGATCCGGCGGGAATAATGATCGCGCACAAATAGGTTCAGCCCGCAATGCGAGCATGTGAACGGATCTGTCACAACATTTTCGGTGATGCCTTTGCAATGCACACATTGCATGCGCCGCGCGACAGAACCACGATGTTCGGTCTGGATCGCGGTATGCGGAATGCCGGCGTTGGTGGCTTCTGACATTGCCTGCCCCATCAGCCCTTCGGTGCCTGCCAGGTAGACCTGCAAACCCATATGGGCGTCCTGCAATATCCTGCGCAGACGCGGGACGGCCGCGCTATAGCTTGGCCCGACATAGAGTTTGGAAGGTGAAAATGCCTTTAGCTTTTCAGCATACCCGGTGTCGTCTGCGGCAGGGAAATACATGATATGGGCATGCGCGATCAGATCTGGATCTTTTTCCACAAGATCAAACAGCGCCTCGGCGCCCTCGGCGTCCGCGATCATCAGATGGTGCTTGCCGGATCGCGGCGCCAGCGTTCCGTAGACGGGTCTGCTTGTGATCGATGGCGGGAATTTGAACGTGCTCATCCTTGATTAACTTCCCCTGCTGGTATGATTATTTACAAAGGCGCGGCGTATTGAACGCCGCGCCGAAGCTGTGATCAACCCTTGGCCGTACGGCGCTTTTTGTCCGGGTCGTGGAATGGCAGCGAATGTGCAACGCATTTGATCTCGCCGCTTTCGTTCTTCACGGTCATCTGGGTGCCATCCACCGCGCAATCAACGGGCATCCGGGCGATGCCGACGTTCCACTCGTTCAGCGGTGAATACATCCCGATCGTCACGACGCCCACCTGCTTGCCGTCCTTCAGCAAAGGCGCGCCTTCTTCGGCAGGCTCTTTGCCCTCCAGTTTGACACCGTAGATCTTGAACCGCTCCTTGCCTTTGAGGCGGTAATGTTCCTCGGCACCGCGGAACCCGGTCTTGCCCGGCGATACGGTGAAATCCAGGCCCAGCTCCCAAAGCGTATCGCCGGCCTTTTCATTCTCGAACGGATACATTTCCGAGTTGTCATACGGATAGAACAGCAGATAGCTTTCCGCACGCAGCAGATCGAGCGTGGTGAAACGTGTCGGGATGATGCCCTTGGGCTTGCCCTTTTCAACCAGCGTATCCCAGATATGCGGTGCGTCCTGCCCGCGGCAGAAAATCTCGTAGCCGCGCTCACCGGTATAGCCCGTGCGCGAAATCGTCACCGGCTTGTCGAACAGTGTTGTGTGCTGGTGGCTGAAATAGACCTGATCGCGAATGCCCGGCACGCCCTGCTCTTCCAGGAAGTCGACGGCTTTCGGACCCTGCAACGAGATGTCGTGCAGATTGTCGTCGAAACGCACATCCACGTCGCGACCCGTTGCCGCCATGGTCAACTGCTCATGGCCGCCGCCTGTACCGTGAACGACCATCCAGGAGTTCGGCCCCATCCGGTAGATCACGCAGTCGTCGATGAACTTGCCTTCATCATTGAGCATACAAGCATAGGACGAACGGCCTGGCTTGATCTTCTCGACGTTGCGCGTGGTGGCGCGGTCGATCACATGCGCGGCATGCGGGCCGACCAGATGCACCTTGTGCAGCCCGGAAACGTCCATGAACCCGGCATTCGTCCGAATCGCCATGTATTCCTCGGTCTGGTCCTTGTCATAGGTCCAGGCCGTACCCATTCCGCCCCAGTCCTCCAGATTGGACCCCATTGCGCGGTGACGGTCGGCCAGGGCCGAAAACCTCCAGGATGCTGTCATGTCAAACTCCTTGATTCACTACGACCACTGACGCGCAGAGGCCGTTTCATTCAATTCCGGGCCTGGGGCGATAGCCCCAGCCGATGAAACCAAACCAAGCCTAACCATCTTCCAGCCCATATTAGCGAAAAATTACTGAAGGCGTTGGCTGCAAAATTCATCGGCATCCCTCTGAACAGTTGACAGGTGTAACTCAAAAAAAGCAATACTTAACGAAAAATAGTTTCCTGACAGGCAAGTTTTGCCATACTTAATGATCGAACGGGCCGAGCTTTCGAAAGAAACTTACCACCGCAAAAACGATAAAAAATCACCAACAAGGAGCAACATGATGGTTTCAACAACCGAAAACGCCACGCAATCTGCGGGTGATGGCACCCTCCACCGAGCGATCGGGTGGAAAGACGCCTTCTGGATGGCCTCGGGCGTGCCTGCACTCGTCCTGTTTTCCATTGGAGGAATCGCCGCAACAGTAGGAAACCCGTCCTGGGCCATATGGATGCTTTCCGTGTCCTTCGGCTTCCTGCAAGCCTTTGTGTATGCCGAAATCGCCGGGCTTTTCCCCAGCAAGTCCGGCGGTGCGTCGGTCTATGGGGCCGCTGCATGGGTGCGCTATTCCAAGGTGATCGCGCCGCTGTCGGTCTGGTGCAACTGGCTGGCCTGGACGCCGGTTCTGGCGATCGGCGGCGGTCTGGCGGCGGGATATGTTCTGACATCGCTGTTCGGAGCTGATGCGACCGTCAATGCGTGGCAGATTACATTGCTTAATCTGGACTTTCTGAACGAAGGACTGACCCTTCGGATCAACGCCACCTCCATCGTGGGCACCGTGATTTTGCTCCTGGTCTTCATGGCCCAGCATCACGGCATTTCCCGCGCGGCCAAGATCCAGACAATCATGGGCGTCGCCGTGATGATCCCGCTCCTTATCGTGGGGCTTGTTCCGATTCTCTCTGGTGATGTTCTTTCGACGAATCTTCTGCCCCTCGTTCCCAACACGGGATCGTGGAATATCGAGGGCACCACACTGTTTCTGGGCGGGTTGTTCATCGCCGCATGGTCGGCCTACGCCTTCGAAACCGCGATCTGCTATACCAGCGAATTCCGCGACCCTCAGCGCGACACCGTTCGCGCGATCATTGCCGCAGGTGTTGTTTGCGTTGTGATCTACACGCTGGTCCCGATCAGCTTTCAGGGCGTTCTGGGCGTTGAAGGCATGCTGGAGCCTGGGATCGTTGACGGCTCTGCCGTGGCAGGTGCCATGGCCGGCATGGTCGGCGGTGGTTCCATCATTGCCAAGATCATGGTTGTGATGCTGTTTCTGGCACTGGTGCTGGCGATCATGACCTCGATGGCGGGATCGTCACGGACACTGTATCAGGGATCGGTGGATGGCTGGTTGCCGAAATTCCTGTCGCGCACCAACGAGCACGGCGCGCCGGTCAACGGCATGTGGACTGACCTTGGCTTCAACCTGATCCTGCTGATGATGTCCGATTACCTGTTCGTCCTGGCGGTTTCGAACTGCTGCTATCTGGTGTTCAACTTCCTGAATCTGCATTCGGGATGGCTGCACCGGATCGACAACGCCAATGCAACCCGTCCCTGGAAGGCCCCGACGATCATGCTTTGGATCGGTGGCGGACTTGCCTTCGTGAATGCGGTTCTGCTGGGTGCCGGAGCGAACGTATGGGGTGAAGGCACGATGCGCTCTGCGATCATCGCGATCGCGATCATTCTGCCCGTCTTCGCCTATCGTCACTATATCACCGACAAAGGTCAGTTCCCCGCCAAGATGCTTGAGGATCTTACGATCGGAGGCAACACGGATATCAAGATCCGTAAGGCGGGCATGAAGCCTTATCTTACGCTTGCGGCCGGGATTGCGGTGGTCATAGCGGCCAATCAGATCTTCCAACTTGGGTAATCGTTGTTGAATCCACCCCCACGGCGCGCACGAAATCAGCATGTGCGCGCCGTTCCTCTTGTGAAAATAATATTCTTCCTAGTTGAATATTCTTTTGCCGAGTGCTAACCTAGAAAATGAAACTCGCAGAAAGGATCAAAGCGATGTGTGGTATCGTTGGACTCTTCCTAAAGGATAAATCGCTCGAACCTAAATTGGGCGAAATGTTGACCGATATGCTTGTGACCATGACCGACCGGGGGCCCGATAGCGCCGGGATCGCGATCTATGGCAACGGGTCTGATGAAGGCGCCAAGATCACGGTGCAATCCGACAACGCAGACAAGGACTTTGCCTCGATCGGTGACGAACTGGGTCACGCGATCGGTGCCAATGTCAAAGCCGAGCGCAATGACACTCATGCCGTTCTGTCGATGCCCGCCGACAAGATCGCCCATGCCAGAGAGATCCTGAGCGAAATCCGCCCGGACGTCCGGGTGATGAGTGCTGGCTCGTCGCTTGAGATCTACAAGGAGGTCGGCCTGCCAAAGGACGTGGCGGCCCGTTTCCACGTCGAGAAGATGAGCGGAACGCACGGCATCGGTCACACGCGCATGGCAACCGAATCGGCTGTCACCACAATGGGTGCACACCCGTTCAACACCGGTTCCGATCAGTGTCTCGTGCACAATGGTTCCTTGTCGAACCACAATTCCCTGCGCCGCAAGCTGCGCCGGAACGGCATCCTCATTCAAACCGAAAACGACACCGAAGTGGGTGCAGCCTATCTGACATGGAAGATGCAGAACGGCGCCACACTGGGCGAAGCTCTCGAATCCTCTCTGGATGATCTCGACGGCTTCTTTACCTTCGTCGTGGGCACAAAGGACGGCTTTGGTGTCGTGCGTGATCCCATCGCCTGCAAACCCGCCGTCATGGCAGAGACAGATCAATATGTCGCTTTCGGATCGGAATACCGTGCGCTGGTAAACCTGCCCGGCATCGAGACCGCCCGCGTCTGGGAGCCGGAGCCCGCCACCGTATATTTCTGGTCCCATAGCGACGATCCCACCAAAATCGAGAAGGCCGCCTGAGATGCAGACCATAGACCTTGAGGCAAAAGGGCTTCGCGCCCTTAACGAGCAGCTGCACGCCCAGACTGCTGACACCAACCAGACCGCATGGGAAATTGTGAACGCCAGAGGCAGCCACGCCATTGCGGTCGGTCTGGACGCTCCTATCGAAGTGACGGTCAAGGGATCGACCGGATACTATTGCGGCGGCATGAACAAGCAGGCGACGATCAATGTGCACGGCTCTGCCGGGCCTGGCGTCGGTGAGAACATGATGTCCGGCACCATCGTCGTTGACGGCGACGCCAGCCAGTATGCCGGTGCGACCGGTCACGGCGGATTGCTTGTCATCAAAGGCAATGCGTCTTCGCGTTGCGGTATTTCGATGAAGGGCATCGACATTGTCGTGCATGGCAATATCGGCCACATGTCGGCCTTCATGGCACAATCGGGCAACCTTGTGGTGCTCGGGGATGCCGGGGATGCGCTTGGCGACAGTTGCTATGAGGCGCGGCTTTTCGTGCGCGGCAAGGTCAAGAGCCTCGGCGCGGATTGCGAAGAAAAGGAAATGCGGCCCGAACATATCGAAATCCTCAAGGATTTGCTGGAGCGCGCAGGTGCCGATGCCAAGCCGGAAGAATTCACCCGCTATGGCTCGGCTCGCAATCTTTACAACTTCGACGTCGATAACGCGTCGGCCTACTGAGGAACATGTCCATGAAAGACCAGGAACACAGAGGCATTCCGCAGACGACGCCGCGTCAGTCCGCGACATTCTCACAGGACGTCAACAGCGACATCCGCCGCGCCGCCGCGACGGGTATCTATGACATCCGCGGAGGTGGCGCGAAACGCCGCGTCCCCAACTTCGACGATCTGCTTTTCATGGGTGCGTCTATCTCGCGCTATCCGCTGGAGGGCTACCGGGAGAAATGTGAAACGAAAGTGACGCTTGGCACCCGTTTCGCGAAAAACCCGATCGAACTTGATATCCCGATCACCATCGCGGGCATGAGCTTTGGCGCGTTGTCCGGTCCTGCGAAGGAAGCTCTTGGCCGGGGCGCAAACGCAGCGGGCACTTCGACAACCACCGGCGACGGCGGCATGACCCCCGAAGAGCGCGGGCATTCCTCCAAGCTGGTCTATCAGTACCTCCCCTCGCGTTACGGGATGAACCCCGACGATCTGCGCAAGGCCGACGCCATCGAGATCGTCGTCGGACAAGGTGCAAAGCCCGGCGGCGGCGGCATGCTGCTGGGGCAGAAGATTTCCGACCGTGTGGCGGAAATGCGCAACCTTCCGAAAGGGATCGACCAACGCTCGTCCTGTCGCCACCCCGACTGGACCGGCCCCGACGATCTTGAAATCAAGATCCTCGAACTGCGCGAGATCACCAACTGGCGCGTGCCGATCTACGTCAAGATTGCCGGTGCACGGCCCTATTTCGATACCACGCTCGCGATCAAGGCAGGTGCCGACGTCGTCGTGCTGGACGGCATGCAGGGTGGGACGGCAGCCACACAGGATGTCTTTATCGAACATGTGGGACAACCGACTTTGGCTTGCATCCGCCCCGCCGTTCAGGCCCTTCAGGATATGGGAATGCACCGCGAAGTGCAGCTTGTCGTCTCCGGCGGTATCCGGTCGGGTGCCGACGTGGCCAAGGCGCTGGCACTGGGTGCAGACGCCGTGGCAATCGGGACCGCCGCGCTGATCGCGCTTGGCGATAACGATCCCAGATGGGAAGCGGAATACAACAAGCTTGGCACGACAGCAGGTGCCTATGACGACTGGCACGAAGGGCGCGACCCTGCCGGGATCACCACGCAGGATCCCGAGTTGATGGCGCGTTTCGATCCGGTCGAAGGTGGGCGTCGCCTGAAGAACTATCTCAAGGTGATGACGCTTGAGGCTCAGACGATTGCACGGGCCTGTGGCAAAAACCACATGCACAACCTGGAGCCGGAAGATATGGTTGCCCTCACAATGGAGGCCGCCGCAATGGCGCAGGTTCCGCTGGCGGGGACCAACTGGTATCCCGGCAAAGGCGGCTTCTGAAGCACAGATCATGCGACACCTGTCCGGGTGTCGCATTTTTCACATTGGGGACGGACCGCAAAAAGGCCGCCCAAACAAGCCAAGAAACTGGGAGAGAGTTCTGATTATGGCAAAAGATCAACTTGTTCAGACATCTGAAATAGACCTTGAGGCGTGGGGAAAAGAGCGCGGCATCAAGTATTTCATGGTCAATTTCACCGATCTTTTGGGAGCGCAGCGCACCAAGCTGGTGCCGATCCGCGGGATTGCGGGAATGCAGGAAGGCGGCGCAGGTTTCGCGGGTTTTGCCGGCGGTATGGATTACACGCCTGCCCATCCGGACATGTTGGTGATGCCCGATGCCGATGCCGCGATTCAGGTGCCCTGGCAGCCCGACATGGCGTGGGTTCCTGGCAACCCCGTGATGAAGAATGAATATTCCGCACAGGCACCCCGCAACGTGTTGCGCAACCAGATTGCCGAAGCGGCAGAGCTGGGCCTGCACGTCAAGATCGGTGTCGAGCCGGAATTTTCCCTGCTGACACCTGATGGCAAGGCGCTGGCCGATGAGCTCGATACGCGGGTCAAGCCCTGCTACGATCAGCAGTCGATGATGCGGAACTATCACATCATCCGCGAGATCAGCGAATACATGCTGCAACTCGGCTGGGGCAACTACCAGAACGACCACGAAGACGCCAACGGCCAGTGGGAAATGAACTGGGATTTCGACGATGTGCTTGCGATGGCCGACCAGCTCAGCTTCTTCAAGTTCATGGCGAAATATGTCGCTGAAAAGCACGGTATGCGGGCAAGCTTCATGCCCAAACCATTGCCGACCCTGACGGGCAATGGCCTGCATGCGCATATCTCGGCTTGGGACGGAACGGGCGAGGATGCCAAAACCAACCTCTTTGCCGGGTCCGATGACACTCCGACAGGACGGTACGGTTTGTCCGAAACCGGCAAACACTTCCTTGGCGGTATTCTTAAACACGGAAGCGGCATGGCCGTGATCTGTTGTCCAACCGTCAACAGCTACAAGCGTATCGGCGCGCCAAGCACTGCGTCCGGATCCACATGGGCACCCAACAGCGTGACCTGGGCCGGCGATAACCGCACGCATCTGGTGCGCGTACCCGGCGGCGGACGCATGGAACTTCGTCTGCCCGACGGCTCCACAAACCCGTATCTGATGCCGGCCGTGATCATGGCGGCAGGGATTGACGGTATCCGCACCAAGGCCGATCCCGGCGAGGCCAAGGAAATCGACATGTATGTCGATGGCCATCAGGTAAAGGACGCACCGAAACTGCCGCAGAACATGCTGGATGGTCTGCGCATGTTCGAGGCGGATACCGTCCTGACTTCAGCGATGGGTGACGAATTTTCCAGCGCCTTTCTCAAGCTGAAGAACAAAGAGTGGGGCGAGTATTCAAGCCACTTCACCGAGTGGGAAAGACAGCACACGCTGGATATCTGACCGTCAAGAAACGAAGCTAAAGAAAAAACCGCACCGACCGTCAGCGTCAGGTGCGGTTTTTGTTTGGATCTACCTGTCGAGCTGCCCCAATGCACGCCCAGCAGTATGGCAACGTCATAATGTTTGGCTGAAGCGTTCAGAAACCGAGCTTTTCTTGTCGCCGCCGACTCTTTCAGAGGGAGGGGCACTCAAGCACGACGACAAGAACCAGAACGTGTGAGGGGCCAGTCCCTCACACTCCCCTGAGTATTTTCGCCAATGAGAATTTGAACGAAGGCCTGGCGAGAGAAGGC